>DATHEN010001218.1:0-8941 GCA_035318565.1 Polyangiaceae bacterium | reverse complement strand
GGTGGGCCACTTCCGCTACGCGCTCTTCTACCTGGCGAGCGGAGTCGCTGCGGCCGCAACGCAAATCCTGATCGATCCCACCAGCCCCGTGCCCATGGTCGGCGCATCCGGCGCGATCGCCGGTGTGCTCGGCGCGTATCTGGTGCTCTATCCGCGCGCGCCCGTAACGGTGCTGAACCCCATTTTCCCGCTGTGGTTCGTGTTCGGCCTGTTCCTGGTCTTTCCCGCGTGGCTCGTGGTCGGCGAGTGGTTCGTCTGGAACCTATTGGTCGGGTTCGGTTCGATCGCGAGCGCGCAGGGCCAGGGCGGCGTGGCCTTTTTCGCGCACATCGGCGGGTTCATCGCGGGGCTGCTGTTGATCCGCCCCACCATGCGCGGCAGGAGCAAAGCGGACGGCCGCACCTGGGAAGGCTGGAGGCCTCCGCCGCGCTTGCCGCGCTACTCGCACCCAGAGGACGATCGCTTCCGAAATCCGGGGCCGCGGCCAGGCCGCTGGGATCCCTGGCGCTGACGCTCTGCTGACAGATGGTGGTAGCCTCCCGGACCCCAAAGGTTCGCGCGAGATATTTGACCACGATGAGTTTGCCGCGTCTGTACAACACCCTCACCCGCAATACCGAAGAGCTCACTCCGAGAGAGGCCGGCAAAGCGGGCGTCTACTGTTGCGGACCCACGGTGTACGACGTGCCTCACGTGGGCCACGCGCGCGCGGCGCTCGCGCCGGATCTGCTCGTCCGGTGCCTGCGCAGCAAAGGTTTGCAAGTCACGTACGTGCGCAACCTGACTGACGTCGACGACAAGATCCTCGCCCGCGCCGAGCAGAACGGCGAATCACCGCTCGAGCTGTCACGGCGGATGGGCGACGTGTACCAGGCACAGATGCGCGCACTCGGCTGCGTCCAGCCCGATCGCGAGCCGCGTGTGAGCGAGCATTTGCCGCAGATCATCGCGCTCATCACGAAACTGATCGAGCGCGACGCCGCGTACGTCGTGGACATGCCGAACGGCACGCGCGACGTCTACTTCGCGGTGCGCCACTTCGAAGGCTACGGCAAACTCTCACGCCGGAACATCGAAGAGCTGCGCGTGGGCGCGCGCGTCGAAAAGGACGAAAATAAGCACGATCCGCTCGATTTTGCGCTTTGGAAGGGCGCGCTAGCGGACGCCTGGGGTTGGGAGAGTCCGTGGGGTCACGGGCGGCCCGGCTGGCACATCGAATGCTCCGCGATGAGCCAGGCGTATCTCGAGCACGGGTTCGACGTGCACGCCGGCGGCATGGACCTGATCTTTCCGCATCACGAAAACGAGATCGCGCAGAGTGAAGCCGCGCATCCCGGCCAGGGCCCGCTCGCGCGCTGCTGGGTGCACAACGGCTTCGTCAACATCGATAAAGAAAAGATGAGCAAGTCGCTCGGCAACTTCGTCACCGTGCGTGACGTGCTCGAGCGCAACGACCCCGAGGCGTTCCGCTATTTCCTGCTGACCGTGCACTACCGCGGGCCGATTCAATTCGAAACCGAGCAGGTCGAAGCACGCGTGGTGTTTCCCGGCGTCGACGAGGCCGAACGCCGCGTGGACTACCTGTACGCAACCACGGCGCGTTTGAACGAGCTCGCGGCGTCCGGCGTTGCCGTTCCCGCAAAGCTCGCGCCGGAGCTCGAAGCCAAGCGCAGTGCGATTCGCAAATCCGTAGAGCAAGCCGAGGCCGCGCTCGACGACGATCTCAACAGCAGCGTCGCCTTGGCGGCGCTCGGTGAGATGGCCAGCGCCGGTAACGAGCTCGCCGATCTGGCGGTCAAACGCCGCAAAGACACGGCCTTCGTCGGGGGTGCCGTGCTCGTGGCGAGCGAAGCGCTGCGCGCCATCGAGCAGCTCTGTCACGTGCTCGGCTTGATGTCGGCCGCTCCCGCCGAATACGCCGAGCGCACCCGCGAGCGGCGCCTGCGTTTGCGGGGTCTCTCGGTCAGCGCCATCGAAGCCAAGGTCGATCAGCGCAACCAAGCGCGAAAAGATCGCGACTTTGCGCTGGCCGATCGCATTCGCGACGAGCTCTTGGCCGAGCGCATCTCGCTGCGCGACGCGCCCGAGGGCACGGCGTGGTCGATCGAGCAGTGAACGCTCAGAATTCAAGCCCGGCGCGCACGTCCGATGTCATGGCACCCTCGAGTGCTTCGATAGCGCGCGCGAGCTCCGGTGCATCCGAATCCGGTAGTTTGATCAGAAAGCGCACGTAGAGATCGCCCTGATCGTTCTTGCGCTTCACGCCGCGACCTTTGAGCCGCACCGTCTGCCCGCTCTGAGCGTGGTTGGGCACCGTGAGCGTCACGTCCCCGCTCGGCGTGGGCACGCGAATTTTTGCGCCCTTGAAGGCCTCGCCCACCGTGATCGGTAAATCGAGGTGCAAGTCCAGCCCTTCGCGCTCGAAGAAGGGATGCGGCCGGACGCGAATCGCGAGCACGAGATCCCCGGCGGGCCCGCCGAACATACCCGGCGTGCCATGGCCGGGTATGCGCACCTTGTCTCCATCGCCCGCGCCGGGAGGAATGCGCACGGTGACGGGCTCGCCGCCGTCTTGCAGGGTCAGCCGGAGCTCTGCGCCCTCGATGGCGGACACGAAGTCCACGGTGACTTCGCTCGCGATGTCCGAGCCGCGCATCGCCGAAGCCTGCCCGCGGCCGCCGCCGGCGCGATTACGGAACAGGTCCCCGAACAGATCCCCGATGCCGGCCCCGCCCTCGGTGCTGAACAGGTCCTCGATGCCGGCCCCGCCGCCGTTCCTGCGGAAGCGCACCCGTCCGCCCGCGCCCGCGGCGCGCCGGTAAGCGCGAGCCGCCTCGGCATCGAAGCCCTCGCGCAGGCCGTCCTCGCCGAACTCGTCGTAGAGTTTGCGCTTTTTCGAATCGCCCAACACCTGATAGGCGCGGTTCACCGCCTTGAAGCGGGTCTCCGACTTCTTGTCCCCGGGGTGCTTGTCGGGGTGCAGCTTGGCCGCAAGCTTGCGGAAGCTCTTTTTGATCTCGTCCTCGGTCGCGCCGCGTTCGACGCCGAGCTCTTGATAAAAATCTGCTGCCACGAACGTATGCTTTCAACGTAAACGCGCCGGGGCCACGCAGCAAGTCACCGTCTACTCCGCACCACCCGACAAGTGACTACCAGCGAGTCCGTGTCCTCCGCCGCCGGCAGCTCGCTGAAGTCGGCCGAGTACGCGACCTGCTGAAACCCGTTGTAGTGAAGGAGCGTTTCCAGCTCGCGCGGGAAGAACTGGCGGTGTGTCAGCGGAACGGAGAACGGCGCCCCTCCGGCCACCGGCGTGAACTCCATCGTCACGAGCAGGAGTTGGCGCAGCGAATCGTACTCGAAGCTCTCGGTGTAGCGCAGAAGCTGCCCTGTGCTCGGATGCCGGATGCGCGGAGCGCGGTACTTCCGCTCCGGATCGCGGTTCAGGTCGTCCGGGCGCGGCACCGAAACGTCGAACACGAAGCGGCCGCCGGGGGCGAGGTGCTGGCGTACCCGGGCCAGGAACTGTTCGACCTCTTGTCGCGTGTACAGGTGGAGAAATACGTTGAACGGCGCGATCACCAGAGGAAAGCGCCGCCTCAGCGCGACCTGACACATGTCCCCGTGGACGGCCTTGATGCGCTTCCGCAGCGCTGGCTCCTCGCGTTCGAGCTGCGTCGCGAGATCGCTCAGCATGGGCCTCGAGAGATCCACCCCCACCACCGTGATCCCCGCCCGCGCCAAGGGCAGCGCGATCCGCCCATTGCCGATTCCGTACTCCAGCACGGGCCCGCCCGACTCGAGCCCGAGGCGCGTGTAGTACTCCACGTCGCGCGTCCGGGCCGCGTACGTCTTGGCGTAGTAACGAGGATCGTCGTAGTGGGCGAGCGCCCCGACGTCGCCAGCCCGGCCCAGAGCGTCCAGGTGCGCCTGCTCGTGGTCGCGCCCTGTGCTCACCGGCGTCACGCCACGATCAAGTCAGAGTCAGCTCGCTGATGTACTCGCGAACGACTTCCACGCTGTCGCGATGGAAGCGCACCTTGCCGGCGGCGATTTCCCGCAAGCTCACCACGGCGGGCTTGTTCTTTGCGTTGACGAGCTGGCGATTGCCCTTCATGAGCGCGCGGCAGCGAGTGGAGGCCAGCACGACCAGAGCAAAGCGGTTTTCTTCCTGCTCCAGGCAGTCTTCGACGGTGACACGAGCCATGCGGAGTGAGCTCCTTCTGAGCCGGACGTTGGGGGCCGCGAAACGTAGTCGAGCGCGACCCGTTCCGCAAGGAAGGCCGGCGAGGCCCTCCAAGCACAGCCAGGCAATGAGTCAAGCAAGTGAATTTTAATGACTTTCTTGTTCCTGCAAGCGTCCTGGACGCCCAAAACCACGCGCTGAAGAGCCCGGAATCGGTGTGTTTCGGGCCGGAGTTGCTAAGCTGAAATCGTGAATTTCCGCAGCAGGCAGCCGTGAAACGCATCCTGTTCGTCGATGACGACGCGGATGTTCTCGAGTGTCTCGAGCAACTTTTTTCGCCCGAGTACGAGGTTTCGCTCGCGCGCAACGGCCGGGAAGCGGTGGATCTGGCGACGAGCCAGCGCTTCGATCTGATGGTGCTCGATCTGATGATGCCGATCATGGACGGCCCGAGCGCGGCCCGAGAGCTGGCTGCGCGCGGCATCTACATTCCCATCCTGGTGGCGTCGGCATCTGCCGACCTGCGTACCCAGGCGCGGCTGATCGGCGCGGCCGATGTCGTCGTGAAGCCGTACGACTTCGCCCTGATGCAACGCAAGATCGCGGCACTCCTCTCGCCAGCTCCCTGAACGTCGGGGCCGTCGTCTCTGCCCCGATTCACCACAGTGTGCGGCAGGCGTTCGCATGCGCCGGACTTCGAAAGCGAACACGGGGGTAAGACTCTGCACTGGCTTGGCCGTTCGGGCATGCGAGCGCCCCTCGAGCATCGCATTGCTGCCAAAAGCTAGCCCCAGCGACCGCCCGCTTCCCAAGGACACCGCTGATGACCCGGAGCTGGCCGGTCGTGCGCCTTTGATCCTGTGGGCGGGAGTGGGTGGAGCGCCGCTCTGCCTGCTGTTCGCCGTGCAGCAGTACTGGGTCTTCGGATCGACTCCCGCGGCCGTCACCTTGGTGATCGCGGGCGTGACGCTGCTGGGCGCGCTCTTGCTCTCACGCGTCTCCGTCTCGCTGGCCGGGCACTTTCAGATGGGCGTGCTGTGCGTGGCCATCGGCACGCTCAGCTACTTGCGCGGAGGGCTCATTCCGAACGTGCTCATGTGGACTCTGGTCGTCCCGCCCACGGCGGTGTTGTTCGGCGCCAGAGGCATCCTGCCCGGCATTGCCTGGGCCGCATTCATTCTCGTGGAGCTCGTGCTGCTGCACACCCTGATGAAGCTCGGTTATCCCGGGACGGTAGCGCGGCACGGCAACGGCGTGGCTGGACTGTCGGCGCTGGTCGTCGTCACCACCGCCATCGCGATCACGTACGACGTGAGGCGCAAGCGGCACGAGGAGCAGCGGCGAAAGCTCGAGGAGTTACTTTTTCAAAGCAAGAAGCTCGAGAGCGTGGGCCGGCTCGCCGCCGGTATCGCCCACGACTTCAACAACCTCCTGACCGTGATCCGGAGCCACGCGCGGCTGCTCGATGCCAGCGTTCCCGCTGAAGGCACGGCCGCGCAAGACCTGGCGACCATCGACGAAGCGGCGCGCAAGGGCGCGCACCTCACCGGGCAGCTGCTCGCGTTTGCCCGGCGCGGCATCCTGCGCCCGGAAACCTTTCCGATCGACGAGGCGGTCACCCAAGTGCGTACGCTCCTCGATCGGGTGTTGCCCGCCAACCTGCAGGTGGTCGTGAGCAACGAAGCCGGTGCGCGCTACGTCACCGCGGATCGCCAGCAGATCGAACACTTGCTCATCAACCTGGCGCTGAACGCTCGCGACGCTACGCCAAACGGCGGAAACATCCGCGTCAAGACCGGCAGGGTCCAGATCGGCAGCCGGCGCCCGGAGCCTGGCCTGGACTTGCCGCCCGGCGCGTACGTCGTCCTCGAAGTCTCGGACGACGGCGCCGGTATCGCCAAAGAAGTGCTCCCGCACATCTTCGAGCCCTTCTTCACGACCAAAAACGACAAGGGTGGAACTGGCCTCGGGCTGGCGAGCGCGTACGGCATCGTGCAGCGCGCGGGTGGAAGCATCACCGTGAGCTCGGAGCTCGGGCACGGCGCCACGTTTCGCGTGTACTTGCCGGCGGCCAGCGCAGACGCAGCGAGCGAACTGCGACCCAGCTATACGAGTGATTCAGCGCTTCTACTGTCGCCCGCAGCGCCATGCCCACCCGTCCGGGTAGTCCCGCCAGCGACGCCAGCCACCATCCTGCTCGTCGAGGACGAACCCGCGGTACGGCGCGCCACCAGTCGCCTACTCGCGCGTCACGGGTATCGGATCCTGGTCGCAGAAGACGGCGCGCGAGCGCTCGAGCTCGGAAAGTCTCACAGCGGCGAAATCGACCTGCTGCTCACGGACATCGTCATGCCCGAGCTGTCCGGCTACGAAGTAGCGCGCGTGCTACGCCAAAGTCGCCCCGCGCTGCGCGTCGCGTATCTCTCCGGCTACTCGAACGATCAAGAAGTGGCAGAGCAAGTCGGGATGAACCTCGCCCGCTTCATCCGCAAGCCGTACGACCCGGACGACCTCTTGCGTCAAGTCCAAGAGCTCGCCGGCAGCACGCCGCTTTGAGCAGCCGCGCGCAGCGCTACAGCCTTTTTCCTGTGCACTCGTTGCCACGCCGCAGCGAACCGCTACCGCACGAGCAGCGCCACATGTAGACTGCGCGCGGCGAACAAAGCGACAGAATCAAATTTCCGGAGGAGTGGCCGAGCGGTTTAAGGCACCGGTTTTGAAAACCGGCGTACTCGCAAGGGTACCGTGGGTTCGAATCCCTCCTCCTCCGCCGGGGTTGCCCCCACCGGTCGCTCCTCGCGCTGCGCGCTGCGGGTCGCGATTCAGCGACAGCGCTCCGCGATCGCTGCCCCGATCAGCGCGACGGCGCGCGGCAGGTCGCGCATGACCATGCGCGCATCGAGCCGAAGCACGTGGTAGCCGGCGCGCTCGAGCTTTTCGGTGCGGCACGAGTCCGACGCACGCTTGAGCGCATGACAACTGCCATCTACCTCGATGACGAGCCGAATGCTCGCTGCGAGGAAATCAACGATGTAGCCGCCGATGCGCCCCTGCCGGCGAAAGGAGACGCTGAGCTGCTGACCGCGAATAGCTTGCCAGACGCGCTCCTCGGACGGCGTGAGATGAGAGCGCATCTGCTGAGCGTGAAGCGCGAGCACGAGCTGATTGCGTGAAGCGGACTGAGATAGATGACGAGTGCACATGGTGGCTCCTGCGCCCGAGCGCGATCGAGCAGAGCGACGCGATCAGTGCGCCGACGTGCTGTGTGCACGCGCAGATCCAAGGCCTTGCCCAGAAGCCTAGAATCACGTTTGTCCTGCGCGGCCTGCCGCAATTCGCCGGTCCTGACCCTTCGTCCGTCGAGCGGAAGCTGCAGCTAATCTGACCGCTGCGTGGCGCAGGTGACAGCGACGAGCTGGCGGGGATATTGGGGCGATTGCAATGCGCATCTTCCTCGACGAGAGGGGCTCGTTCTCATGGCGGCAGCCCGGATGGTCGATCGTTGCCGTGGTAGGAATGTGCGAGCTCGACGGGACGTTCGAAGCCGTGTTGGGACGGCTGCGCGCATTCAAGCGTACCCTCCCGAAGGAACGTCGCTCGGCCAGCGGAGAGATCAAGGGTGCGGTCCTCACGGACCACGAGCTCGCTACCTTCGTTTGGGATGTGCTCCCTCGCGATAGAGGGTTGGCGCACGTCTCCCTGGTCGGCTTCGACTCACGGCAAACGCCGCGTGACGCGTTGCCCGTTTTCGCGAAGCACTGGCGGAGGGCGGGGCTCGCGAACACCACCGATACGCGTCGAGCCAGAATCAACGAATGGTCCAAGTCGTCGACGAAGCGAGGGGGAAATCGGTTGGCTGCTCGCAATGCAGTAGCCATTGCCGATGCACTCACCCATTTCGCAATCGCGCTGCTGGCAAATGAGCATGACGACGGACGCGAACTCGCGGCTCTCTCATACGTCATCGATCGGTCGTCGCGCATTCGCGGCGAACGACAAGAGTACCTCTGGCGGCAAATTCTGAACTCGGCCCTTTGCACCCGATCGGAACAGGATCCGTTCCCTCAAAGCCGTCAGTGGCCGGACGATCACGCGTTCCTCGCAAAATACCGCCGCGATGAGGGCCTGGACTTCCGCGAGCTGTGGCGGAAAATAAGTTCGGTGACTCGCAGCAGACGCCAGGACTGCGGGTTGCGGATCTTGTCGCGCAGGTCGCGGTTCGACACTTCGCGCACGACAAGGCTTCTTCCGCCTGGAAACGCCTGCGGCCCATCGTCGTGGGTCCGCGTGGGAGGGAGTTGCACGCCGTGGCTCCCGCCCTCCGTCCTGCCTAACAAGGAGGCGTTTGATCTATGTAGTCTTTCGGGACTTTTTCGGTCCACGCTATAGTATCCTGAGAATGGGCGGCGCCATCGAAACGAACGATTATTCAACCGCCGAAGAGTTGTTCGAGGCAGTTCGACCACGGCTTCATAGGCCCGGACGGGAATCGAGGATCTATCGGGGCCAGGGTGATGCACGTCAGCGATTGGTCCCATCGGCGCTTCGCCGGACCGGTATCAACGACGACGCTGCCGACGCGCTTGTTTTTAGGGAATGGGCACAGTTCTGCACATTTGTCGAAGGGTGTGATCTTACGGGTGTTCGGATTCCATGCGACGGCAAAGTGTTTCGTGCATCGCTCGAGCAGAATAACGGTGCTCTAGGCAAAGCGGTTAGGTTTCCGTCGGAGTGGCCAGCTGCTGAGCACTACGAGGT
>DATHEN010001217.1:0-2918 GCA_035318565.1 Polyangiaceae bacterium | reverse complement strand
GATTGGCGCACGATCTGCTCGGGTGTGGTACCGCGGGCCGGCCGGAACAACGCGAGCGCTTCCGGCGTAGGAGCGATCACCTCGTGGCCACCGAAGCTCGTGCTCATGAGCACCAGGCTGGCGCAGCGCGGCGCGTGCTCGAGGGCCAAAAGCTGCGCGATCATGCCCCCCATGGAAACTCCGATTATGTGCGCGCGCTCGGCCTGCACGGCATCGAGCACGGCGACCGCATCGGCCGCCATGTCGCAGAGCGTCCAGGCCTGTTCCGGCTTGGAGGAGGCGCCGGCGCCGCGGTTGTCGAAACGCACGACACGATAAGACTGAGCGAGACGCTCCGGAAAGGCCGCACCCCAGTCCGCGGCGCGGGAGCCCAGCCCCGCGATGAGCAAAATCGTCTCGGGTGCGTCACCCTGAACGGAGTATGCAAGGGAGACGTCGGCGGAGCGTGCGGTACCGTGTATCACGACTGTCAAGCTATCCAATCACGGGCGCCCGGGCAATGAGGCTCGCGGCGACGCGCGCGCTATTGGCGTGGTGCGCTGCGGCAACCTCCCTGGCTTGTGATCACGGTTGCGCCGGTCGCCGCGATTCGAGGCGAGCGGAAAAGGTCGTGCTGCGGAGCTCGAGCGACGCCGATGTGTGCCCGGTGTTCGCCGCCGGACAGGCGCTCGGTCGGGTTCAGGCTCCGAACCTGACGGAGATCTCCGGCGTAGCCATGAGCCGAAAGAATCCGGGTGTGCTCTGGGTGCACAACGACTCGGGCCACGCGCCGGAGCTGTTCGCGCTCGCCCGCGACGGCCACACACTCGCCCAGTACGCGCTCGAGGGCGCACGCAACGTGGATTGGGAAGACGTTACGCTCGGCCCCGGGCCGGAACCCGGCGCGTCTTATTTGCACGTCGGCGACATCGGCGGCAATCGTAGGCCGCGCGGGGAGCTCGTGGTCTATCGCGTGCTGGAGCCGAGCCTGCGCGCGAGCCAGTCCACCATCTTGCACGGCTCGCTGGCAGCGACCCGGCTCGAATTGACTTATCCCGCTGGGCTGTACGACGCAGAAACCTTGTTCTTCGACCCAAAGAGCCAGGGAGATCTCTACGTGGTCACGAAGGACCACGGTGGCGCGTCACACGTGTACCGAGCACAGGGCCCGCTGGAGGATGCTGGCAAGACCGCACTCGAGCTCGTCGCGAGCCTGCGCTTCCCGAAGACGGGTGAACGCGGCAGCGATCAGGTCACATCAGGAGCCATCTCGCCCTCGGGCGAATACGTTTTGATCAAGACGTACACCGTTCTCTATTTGTGGATACGTCCCGAAGGCACCACCATCGCAGATGCTCTCGGCAGACCGGCGTGTCGGGTTCCCCTCATCGCCGAGGAACAGGGCGAAGCGCTCGCATTTGCGCCCGACGGCAGCGGTTACTTGACGACCAGCGAAGGCCGCTCCCCGCCGATTTATTTCTTCCGCTCGCGCGGCTCCGGGCACTGAGCCGGCCCGCGACTCAGGCCAAGGCGGGCTCGTCGCGCGACAAACGCGTCGTGACCTTGGCTGAAACACGGGACTTGGGAGCTTTGCTCGTGTCCTGCGCTGGACCCCCCTCGGCCGGAGGCAGCCCGATCCCGCCGCCACCGCCGCTCACCACACCAATGATTTGAAATGCCATCTGGATGAGCACCGAGCGCAGCTCCGCGCGCGAAATGTCCTTGTTGTCGATCCAGTCGAGCGAGGCACCTTCCGCGAAACCGATCCAGCCGCGCAGCGCGTTCCGCATGGCCGGCGTGGGATCCGGCAGCGCACCGAGCAAGCGGGTCAAGAAGGCTTGGCGTGTGTCTTCCACGATATTGCGTACCTCGGGATCGAACCCCACCGCCGAACGCAGCAAGCAGGCGAAGGGCCGCGCGTGATTCTGAACGTAGTCGAGGTACGAATCGACACCCTGCGCCAGCCGCTCGCGGAGATCCCCACCCTCCGGTGGATTGGCCGCACCCGTCAGCTCCATGGCCGAGGAGCGGATGACCTCGACGTAAAAATTCCGTTTGCTCGGAAAGTAGTGATACAGGAGCCCCTTCGAAATGTTCGCGGCGCGCGCAATTTCATCGATGCTGAGCTCATCGTAGCCGCGCGCGCTGAACATCTCCTGTCCGAGCTTGAGGAGCTGCGCGCGGCGCTCATCGACGTGCAGCCGATTGCGACTGGCCGTGGTGACGTCGGCCAAGAGCTCACGGCGCGGTGAGTCAACCGCGCTTTCGTCGAAGGAACCGCTCGGTGCTTCTGGAGCAGCAGGCGGTTTGGAGCTGGGTTTGCCGCGTGTAGTCATGCGAGACCTCGCCCGAAATTGACCTGAATTCAATGGCGGTACCATCGGCGTGACCGCCGCTCAAAGCCATTTCAGGCCAAGACGGCGTACATCTTCATCTCTTTGGTTCGGTCTCGACATCGAGCCAAGAAAAGAACGTTCCCAGTGCCGCGCGTTGTACGTCGGGCATGTATTCGAAGTTCCGGCCGCGATCGATGATTTCCCAGAAGTCTTTGGACGTGACGCGCTCGAGCGAATTGCGAATCGCGAGCAGGCGCTCGTGCGGCTCATGCTGCATGTCCCGCGAGATGAGTCGCGCTTTTTCCTCTTCGTCGATCGTCAAATAGTACGCGGCGAGCTTCACCTGCGCTTTGCGTACTCCGAGCAGCGCGCTCTCCTGGCTGCGGGCGCGCAGCGGGCGATCGAGCTCGAGAAATAGCTCGAGCATGGAGCGTTCTTCCGGAGCTTTCACGTCATGCGCGTGCTGGCACAGCGCCGACACGTCATAGGCGACCGTTTCGGTCACGAACGTCAGCTTCATGTCGAAGCTCACGTGTCCGTAGTAGATCATGTGCCGCACGCCTTCGAGGGCTGCCGCACCGTGCCCCTGACGCAGCATGGCTT
>DATHEN010001216.1:0-10376 GCA_035318565.1 Polyangiaceae bacterium | reverse complement strand
GGCTGCTCGGGCTGAAGGGGTTCGCACGCACCGTGGCCATCAAGCAGCTGCACCCGCAGTTTGCACGGGATCCCGAGTTCGTTTCCATGTTTCTGGACGAAGCGCGGCTGGCCGCGCGCATTCATCACCCGAACGTGGTGGCTCCGCTCGATGTCGTCGCCCTCGATGACGAAATCTTCATCGTCATGGAGTACGTACACGGCGAAGCACTGTTTCGGCTGATGCGCCTGTCGGGCAGTGATCCGCTGCCGCCCGCCATCGCGAGCTCGGTGATGATTCAAGTACTGCTCGGCCTGCACGCAGCGCACGAAGCCGCGGATGAGCGCGGGCAGGCGCTGGCGATCGTGCACCGCGATGTCTCGCCGCAGAACATTCTGGTGGGTGAAGACGGCGTGGCGCGAATCGTCGATTTCGGCATCGCCAAGGCAGCGCGGCGCGTGCACTCCACGGGCGACCGCAAGCTCAAGGGCAAGCTCGGTTACATGGCGCCGGAGCAGCTACGGCTCGAAGAGACCGATCGCCGCGCCGACGTGTTCTCGGCGGGCGTCGTGCTCTGGGAGATGCTCACGGGCAGCCGGCTATTTCCGTACGATGAGCCCGCGAAAGTCGTGGCCGAGATGTTGGAATTTCGGCCGCAGCCGATCGGGCAGGTTGCGCCCGCGGCCTCGGCGTTCGATTCGCTTCTGCTGCGCGCCTTGCAACCCGAGCCTGAGGAGCGCTTTCAGAGCTCGCGCGAGATGGCCATGGCGCTCGAGGCGGTCTGCGCGCCGGCCGGGGTTTTGGAGGTCGCGGCCTGGGTGGCGCGCACCGCGGGCTCGGCGTTGCGCCAGCGCGCCGCGTGGGTAGCGGATGCCGAGAATCAGACGCCCGGCAATCTCACGCTGGCCAAAGGCCTGCCGCGGGCAGCTTCCACGCCGCTCGCGGATGGATCCGGGCGACCGCTCTCGTTCATCGACTCGACTCAGCCCTTCGCTTTGGACGCGAGCGCTGGCTCCGCAGGTTCTCGGTCGAGCGAGGCTTCCAGGCCGAGCGTCTCCGCAGCTCCGCGCCGGAAAAGGCCAGCGTTGTGGGTTGCACTGGCGAGTGCGGGCGCGCTGTTGACGCTCGCGGGCGTCGCGCTGCTCCGAGGTCCGCTGAGCGGCGACGAACCGGCTTCCGTGGTCGTTTTGCCCGCCACGGCCCCGGACCCCGCGCCCACTCGCGACGACCAGCGGGGCTCCGAAAGCGCAGCACCGCCGGGCCGCGCCAGCGCCGGCGATGCAGCGGCCAAAGCCGACGCCGCAGTACCCGCGCGAGCGAGTAGTCCGCGCCGCGCGAACGCCGCTCCGAAGAGCGAACGCAAGCCGTCGCGTCGCGCCGACTGTGCGGTGCCCTACACCGTGGATGCCAAGGGCATCAAACGGTTCCGCAGCGAATGCTTCTGACGCCGAGTGAGGTGCAAACCAGCGGTAGGCACCCTCCGCCGAAGCTGCCAACTCGGGGTTGGCAGTTCTCGTTGCCAACTCGAGGCGCCACATGGGCTCCGGCGGGGACGATCTCGTCAAGTAGCCGGAACTAGCTCGAGTTTCTGCCGGTGACGCGCTCTCGAGCGCGGCTGGCACGAAACCTGGATAGGCGCCGGACATGCGCGTGGGTCACAGCACGTTCGCCCGTTTGGGTCTGGTCGCAGTCGGGTTGTGCGCCGGCTGCAGCGAGGCAAGCACCAAGCAGCCGTACGAATTCGTGATTCGCATTCAGAGCGATCCGGGCCGCCCGCTCGCTTCCGCCACGCTCTATCGCGCTGGCGTCAAGCTGGGCGCGTCCGATGGGCGCGGCAGCATGACCCTGGCCGCGCGCGGCGCGGAAGGCGAAACGCTGGCCTTCGAGGTGCGTTGCCCGGACGGCCATCGCAGCCCGGGCAAGCCGCTCTCCATCGTCCTCCGCCGTTCGACTCAGAGCGAGCGGCGTCCCGAGTATGTCGTCAGCTGCCCGCCGCTCAAACGCAAGCTGGTCGTGGCCGTGCGCGCGGACAACGGCCCGAACTTACCCGTGCGTCATCTGGGCCGTGAGATCGCGCGTACGGACGCTTCCGGAGCAGCGCACGTGCTGCTCGAGGCACAGGCGGAAGATTCGCTCGAGCTCACTTTGGACACCTCCGAGCACGCGGATCTTCGGCCGAGCAATCCGTCCGCGCGTTTCGCGGTAGCTCCGCGCGACGAAGTCGCGACCTTCAATCAGAAATTCGAGTCTTTGAAACCCAAGACGTCCGGCGCTGCGCGTCGCGCGCCGCGCGGTCCGAGGCGAATTCAATGAAACGAAGCTCGATCCGTGCGCTCGAGGCGCTGCTCTTTCGGCTGCTCGCGGACCAACGCGGCGCGATGGCCGTCGAATACCTGATGCTGGTGACCTTCGTCGGCGTCACGACGGCGCTGGCGCTGGCCGGGCTCCTGCCGGGCATGCTCGCGCAGTACGCGCAGCAGCGCGCGACTCTTTCCCTGCCTTATCCGTGACCCGAGATCGCTCGGCGATCCTCGCATTCCCTGGAACATTCACGCATCGGAGAAAGACATGACCATCGAAAGCATTCGAACGACGGCACGGCGCCTGGCGGAAGACCGCAAGGGCGCAGCCATCACCGAGTATCTCATCATCGTGGGTCTGGTCGCGCTCGTGTGCATCATGGCGTATCAGACCTTCGGTAGCACCGTAGACCAGAAGATCCGCGGGCAAACGCAGCGGCTGAATCTCATTCAGTGACGTCATAGCGGAGCTTCGAGCCAACATGACCTCAGTGCTTCTGCTCTACGCGGCGCTCGTGTCGTTCACCGCGATCGCGGCGTACACGGATCTCAGGACCGGGTTGATTCCGAACCGGCTGATCGTGGTCGGCCTCGTTCTGGCTCTTCCGCTGCACGCGGCCGTGCACTTCATGGTGCTGCGTGCAGCGGGTGACGCGGACGGCACCGTGCTGTTGCGCGCTCTCGGTTACTACACGGCGGGCGTGATCGGCTGTGGGCTCGTACCCTTCATTCTGTTTCGTTACAACGCCATGGGTGGCGGTGACGTGAAGCTCCTGGCCATGGTCGGCGCCTTCGTGGGACCGATGATGGGCATCGAGATTCAGCTTTACGCTTTCGTGCTCATGGCGTTGTTCGCGGGGGCGCGCCTGGCTTACCAGGGGCAGCTCTTGAAGCTCTTGTCGAACTCCGCGCTGCTCTTGGTCAATCCGCTGCGCGCCAAGAGCCGGAGGCGTGCCGTGCCGGAGGAACTCCTCACGTCTCTGCGCTTCGCGCCGGCGGTGTTCGTCTCGGCGCTCTTGCTCACGGGCTTGCGTCTCGGGCTCTCACGCTTGGGCTTCGCATGAAACGTCCGCGCCCCCTCCGCGATCTGTGGCACGCGCGCTCCGGCGCAGTGCTCGTCGAACATCTGATCGTGTTCGTGCCGACCATGTTCTTCTGTCTCGCCACGTTGCAGACACTCCTGCTCTGCGCGGGCGATCTCGTGATCCGGCGCGCCGCGTCCGCCGCCGCTCGCGCCGCGGTGGTGGTGTTGCCGGACGATCCGCGCCGCTTCGGCGGCGTGCCTCTGCATCAGTACCAAGGGGCGCGGGCTGCGGCGGTGGTCAAGGCCACCAAGATGATCCTGGCTGCCGACCCCCATTTCGCTCTCGAAGGCGTGTCGGTGTCGATCACGGGCGTGCGCAATGGCGCTCCTCTGACCGCCACCGTCAAGGCCCGCTACCAGTGCTTCGCGAGCTTCGTGAACCTGGTTTGCGGAGGCAGCTCACGCGAGCTGACCGGCACGTGGACTCAAGTCTACCAGGGAGCCGACTATGCGTACGAATGAAAGCGCGCCCCGCGAGCTCGCGAGCGATACGCGCGGCGCGGTGCTGGTCATCGGCATCGTGGTCGCGGGCATGCTCGCGTACGGCATCTATCACCTCGCCGAAACGGGCAAGGCGATCGTATTCCGCGAGCAGGGCCAGAGCGTCGCCGATTCGGCGGCCTTCAGCAGCGCCGTGTTCCACGCGCAGGGCATGAACGCGCTCGTGGCGTTGAACATCGTCATGTCGGTGGCCATGGCCGTGCTCATCACCTGGCGTGTTCTGGAGCTGGCCGTGGGCTTGATTGCGGCAGCGCTGGCCATCGCCTGCTTGGCTTCGCCGTTTCTCGGCGGCGCCACGAGCTTCGCCTGCCCGCTGGCGCCGCGCGTGACGCAGTGGGGCATCAAGATGGCGCAGAAAGACCCGAAGATTTCGCGCAACGTGATGAAAGTCTGCGCCGGAATCAACGTGCTCGAAAAGCTCGTGGCGACCGCCGCGCCGCCGATCGCCATGGGGTACTCGATGGCGAGCACCTGGGGCTACTACAACCCGAATTGGGTGCTCACCCTCAGCCCCTCGCTGGCGCCGCCGCCGCTGCCGGACATGAACGCGGCGGGCCTGAAAAAGCTGCTCAGCAAAGAAGGCATCAAAGAAAAGATCACCGAGTGCTTCGAGGGGCACAGACGTCCGGCGCCCGGCGCTGGACCCGGATCGCAAGCTAACGGCAGCCACGGCAATGGCTCGCACGGCAACGGCGGTCATGGTGAGCACTCGCCTGCGCACACGTGGAACGAAGTCTCGCAGCAACGCATGGGTCTCATCTTCAGCTTACCGGCGCAGGAGGATCACCTCGGCAAGTTGTGCAGCAAGGCGGGCAATCTCCTCGATCCGATCGTGCTCAAGTGGGCGAAGGGAACGCCGATCGAAGAAGCCGCCGAGCTTCTCTCCAAGTTCAAGGGTGAGCTGTTCGGCATGGTTCCGAGCCTGTTCTGCTCGCCTTCGGATACGCTCTACAAGGAAGCCGTCGATGATCTGGATGCGATCGTCGCGCGCGAAGCACGGGACAATTGCGAGCGCGTCAAGAAGGAGTTCCGAAAGCTCCCCGACGAAGAGCGCAAGCAGCATCCGTACTACAACGAGACCACGCCGCGCGGCGGACGCCCCAACTACGGTCACTTCGATCGCACCAAGTGTGAAGACGAAGCGAAGAAGGAAGCCAAAAAGAACCAGGTCGACCGCGACGCGCAACGCAGAGCGCAAGATCAGGTGCTCGAGTGCGTGAAGCCGGCGCGCGTCTGGGAGCCCTCGCGCAACGGCAACGTGTTCATGCAGTCTTTTTCCTGGGCGAACATCGACGCGGCCATCCCCACCCCCGGGCCCAAGGAGCCGCCGAGCATGGGGCCCGCCCCGCCTGCTTCGGCGCCGCCGCCCCCGCCGCCCGTGATGGGACCCGCGCCTGAAACCCGGCCCACCACGATCCGCGCGCAGGCGGAGATGTACTTCGACTGTAAAGGCTACGGGGGCAAGCCGGCGGATTGGCGCGAAGAGTGCGACCCATACGCGATGTGGAAGTTCAAGTGGAAGGCGCGTTTGCGAACCGTGCAGTCGTTCTCGGAGATGGCGAACGAGGCAGTCGCGTCCGCTCTGGCGGCCGGCTTTGCCATCGGCGCGCAAGAGCTCTTCATGGAGAAAATCTATCACGGCCGGAGTGGTTTCGGCTTCGACACCAAGTATGGGACGGCGACGAATCAGGCTTTTTATCCGCTTCAGGAAGCGCTCCGCGACCTGTTCATGGACAACATCGAAGTCAGCCCGGCGGTGATCCATTGAGCACGCAGGCACGGACTCGGAGCGTGGCGCGCATCCGGCGCGGGCGCGGCGCCGTCGCGATCGAGGCGCTGATCGTCTCGACCCTGCTCATCACCGTGCTCGGTGGCGGCCTGTTCCTGCACCGGGCGTATCAGACCAAGTTCCGAGTGATCCGCGAGGCTCGCACTGCTGCGTGGGAGCCCGCGTTGCGCGGCTGCGCAAAGCCGCCCCAGCCGTCGGACATGTCGAGCACGGCCGCGAGCTTCGGCAACGAGTACGGCGACGGCGTGGACGTCTCCGAGCAGACGTTCGAGACGTGGCTGACTGCCGGCGAGCATGCGCAGCCGCGTGCCCAGCAAGTCGAGGGCAGGAACGGATTCGGTTCGTACACCATGACCTCCAAGAACTCGGTGACGTGCAATCCCGTCTCCTCGGACGAGGAAGGCATCGAGGCCATCGCGGACGTGATCATCGGCACCGTGAACAGGGAATGACGCAATGTGGAGCTTACTGAAACTCAGAAGGTACCGGCTCCGGGCGGTGCTGCGGATGCTGGCGTTCTTTGCCGCCGTGAGCGGCGTCTCCGTGGTGCTCTTGCTCGGCAGCGCGCGCGCCCAGGTCGAGAAGCGCACCCGCGACATGGGCCAAAAATTGCTGGCTCAGCTCGGCCCGCTGGTCCTCGAGGAGCCCAGCACCGTGACCGTCAACGGCCAGCAGATGTTCATGGCTTCCACCCTGACCCCGCTGCCCGCCGACCAGGTGCTCGCCCGATTCGAAGCGCATTGCCAGGAGAACTCCGGAGGTCTCGAGCAAGCGTTCGGAAAGCTGCCCTCGCACTTCAGAGGCAAGGAGATTCCGGACCAAATGCGCGACCCAGCGAGGTGGCTCACCCACAGAAGCGGGACCGCGCAGGGAGATCTGGGTGAGATCACCTGTTTTACCCGCAGAGACTCGAGCAGCGCCGCCGGCTTCATGGACCGCTGGATGCGGTTCGCGGAGACCGGCGACGTCTCCGAGTTCGGCAACATGCGTTACGTCGTCGCACGCCGGGTGACGCCAAAGACGACTCAGGTTTTGGCGATCTGGACGGAAGGCAGCTTCAAGGTCCCGGACATGTTCCCGGAGCACGGGGACGCCCCGGGCAGCGATTCGCGTAACGCTCCGCGGCCTCCGGAGTCAGTGCGGCTCTTGAGTGCCGAGTTCCGCGGACAGCCGTACTCGGCCCGCATCTACGAAAGCCGGCGTGCGCCCGCTGCGGTGCTGGCGTTCTACGACGGGCAGATGCGGGAGCGTAACTTCATCGCGGAGCCGGTTTGGAAGGAGCACGCGAGTGACCGGCGGGTCACCGACGCTCCCTCGTATGCGCGTGCGTTCACTAAAGCGGGCGCGACCATCATCGTGAGCGCGCTCACCGATCCCGTGTTCGGCGACGGCACGCAGGTTGCGATCGCAGAAATCGGTACGCGTGGCGTCATTCACGCCGTAGCCGGAGCTTCGAGCCCATGAAACAACGCTCTTTGTCGATCGCCGCGCTGCTCGCGCTGGCGGCAACCGTGCTCCTGGTCCTGTACATGCGCCGCTTCGAGCAGGAAATGTCGGGCGGAGAGCCGGTCGAGATCCTGATGGCCATCAAGCCGATCGAGCGCGGCACGGTCCTGACGGACGACATGCTCGCCAATCGCGCGGTCCCGATCGCGTACGTGGAAGATCGCGCGATCAAGGCCGCCGAACGCAGCAAGATCATCGGGCTGCAAGCCGCAAACAGCCTTCAGCCGCAGCAAACGCTGATGTGGATGGATCTGGCCATCACCACCGAAGAGCGTGACTTGAGCTCGCTCGTACAACCCGGCAAGCGCGCGTTCACGGTGCGCGCCACCACGGGTGAAGACACGCGCGGCAATGCCCTGATTCGCCCCGGCGACTACGTCGACGTGATCGTCACGATGCGCAGCGAGCAGGAATCGGGTCAGCAAACTTCGGTCGTGCTCTTGCAGCGCATTCTGGTGCTGGCCGTGGGCTTCGACACGCAAAGCAAGGCGGGGGCCGGAAAAGCGCGCGAGAGCTTCGGCGGGAACAACGAAAAGGTGCTGACCCTGAGCCTGAATCTGCAGGAGAGCCAGCTCTTGGCGCTGGCGCTCGAGAAAGGCCGGCTCTCGGTGGCGGTTCGCAACGTCAAGGATCAGCGCGTGGTGAACAACATCCCGGACATGAAGGCGCAGGCGCTGTCCGACACCGCAGCCCGCAGCGCCGTGCAGCAGCCGCAGAACCGCGCCGCGCTCAACTATCCCGTGAAAATCGGCGAACCGGAGGAACGCTGATGTGCTTCCGTCAGCTGACAGCGCTCTTGCTCGGAGTGTGCGTGCTCGCTGCGGTCGATCGCGCTGGCGCTCAGCGGCGCAAGGACAAGGAGGAAGCGCCGGAGGCGCCTCGCGCGGAAGAAGGCGAGCTACCGGTCTCGAAGGAAGAGGTGCGCGAGCTGAACCTGGCCGTGGGCGAAAGCCAGACTATTTCCGCGGCGAACGTGGAGAGCTACTCCGAAGGAGGCCGCGACATTGCCCGGGTGCGGCTGACGCCGGACGGCGGGCGTTTCGTGGTGGTGGGCGAGAAGCCGGGCGCGACGACGCTGCTTCTCATCATGAAAGACAAGGCGCAGGTCAAGTACTCGATCAATGTCTTTGCGCGTGACATGCGCCGCGTGGAGACGGAGCTGCTGCAGCTCCTAGAGGGTACGCCGGGTATTCGCGTGCGCCGCGTCGGCGCGCGCATGTTCATCGAAGGTGGAGTGAGCTCGGAAGCGGAGTTCAAGCGTATCAACCAGATCGCCGCGTTGTTTCCCGGTCAGGTCGAATCGTTGGTGGTGCAGGGTGGGGTGGCGGCGGCCCGGCAGATCAACATCCGCGTGGATTTCTTCTTCGTGCAGTACGATCGCAGCGGCAACTATCAGTTCGGCGTGAGCTGGCCCGGACGCGTGGGTGGGGCGGGCGTGCTGCAAGGCTCGGCCAATTACGATCTTTTGGCCGGCGCGGTCACGTCTGCACAAGCCAGCGTCGTAGACCAGCCTTTGCCGGGCCTCGACATGGCGGCGCGCAACGGTTGGGCAAAGGTCCTGAAGCACTCCACGGTGATCACCTCCAACGGCTCGGAGGCGACGTTCTCGAGTGGGGGTGAGCAAAATTACGTGGTTTCGAGCGGCCTGGCCGCCGCGCTCACTCCGATCCGCTTCGGCACGGACGTCACGGTACTGCCCCGCTACGATCCGGCGCTGGGCGAGCTCGACGTGAAGGTCGGGGCGGAGGTCATGGATCTCACGCCGCCGGTCGCGGCGGGCACCGATTTGCCGGGCCGCAACGTCTCGAAGCTGTCGACCCTGGTTTCGCTGAAGCTCGGTCAATCGATCGTGCTCTCCGGCATTCGGACGCGCGCGCAGCGCCACACCACGGGCGGCATCCCGCTGCTCAGCGAGATCCCCGTGCTCGGCGTGCTGTTCGGCAGTGCAGGGGACGCCAAGGAGGAAGTGGAAGGCGCGATTTTCATCGTGCCGAGCGTGATCGAGTCCATTCCCAAGGGCGCGCAAGAGATCATCGACGAAGCGCTGGCCCAATACGGAGACTTCAGTGGGGACATGGACGACGTGAACGCCTGGGAGAAGAACCCGGCTCGCGCTCCCGGTGTGCGCACCCGTCCCTTGCAGGAACGCGCGCCCGGAGCTGCTCCGCGCTGAACCCGTCACGCCGTATGAGAGGCGAGAGTGAGTCATGGACGTACAAGTCGTAATCGAGGGTCGAAATGGTGAGCGGCGGCAGGAGAGCCTGAGCGTTCAGGGACCCCTCTCGATCGGCCGCGACACGCAGTGCACGCTGTGCGTGCCGGGCGAGTTGGTATCGCGCAAGCACGCGCGCATCGAGCTCGGCGAGACCACGCTGCGCGTGGAGGACACATCCAGCAACGGGACGCTGGCCGGGGTGGCCGTGTTGCGCAAGACCGCCACCGAGGTCCCGTACGGCACGCCGATCGTGATCGGTCACTATGCTCTCTACATCCACCCCGGCACCGATCGCACGGCGCCGTCGCCGATCATTGCGCTCGAGGGAGCTGCAGAGCCAGCAACGGCTGCAGCTGCAGAGGCGCCCGAATCCGAGCCACCTCCCACGCCGCAAGAGATCGCCATCGTCCCGCAGACGACGCAGACTGGCGAGCTCCGGCGTGAAATCCACCGGCGCCTGCTGGAGCACCTGGATCTGGCCACCACGGACGCGGCGCGCCTGGACGATCCGGCTTTTCGCCCGCGGGTTCTGGTTGCGCTGCGGCGCATCGTGAGCGGCCTGGCCGAGCGACTGCCGGAGGGCTGCGACTCCGATCGCCTGATCGGCGAGATGGCCGATGAAGTGCTCGGCCTCGGGCCGCTCGAAGCGTTGATCGCCGATCCCACCGTGAGCGAGATCATGGTGATCGATGCGAGCACGATTTACGTCGAGCGAAACGGCAAGATCGAGCGTTCCACGGCGTCGTTTACGGACGAAGATCGGGTGCGCGCGGTGATCGAACGCATCGTCACCCCGCTCGGGCGGCGCATCGACGAGTCGTCGCCGCTCGTCGATGCACGGCTACCGGACGGTTCGCGCGTGAATGCCATCATCAAGCCGCTCGCGATACGCGGGTCGTGCATCACGATCCGCAAATTTGCGCGCGTACCTTTGACTCTGCAGAAGCTGCACGATCTGGGCGCGCTCACCCCGGCCATGGGCCGGTTTCTCACGCGCAGCGT
>DATHEN010001215.1:0-5083 GCA_035318565.1 Polyangiaceae bacterium | reverse complement strand
CCGAAGGGCAGCATCGGCGACGCAGAACGCGCCGTGGAACGCGCGGCGCAGGCATTTCCGGCGTGGAGCGCCACCACGGTGCAGGAGCGCGCAGAGTTTCTTCAGAAGCTCCAGGGCGGCCTCGCCGCGCGCATGAACGAGATTGCCGAGGTGATCGCCAGCGAAGTCGGCATGCCGATCAAGCTCTCTTCGGCCATCCAGGTGGGCCTGCCAACATTGAACATGGGCAGCTGCGCCGAGCTCGTCCGCAACTATCAGTATGAAGAACAGGTCGGAAACTCGCTCGTGGTGCGCGAACCGGTCGGAGTCGTGGCCTGCATCACGCCCTGGAACTACCCGCTCCTCCAGGTCGTCGCCAAGGTCGCTCCGGCGCTCGGTGCCGGTTGTACCGTCGTGCTCAAGCCGAGCGAGGTGGCGCCGCTCAGCGCGTTCATCCTGACCGAGATCATCCACGCAGCCGGCTTGCCGCCCGGCGTGTTCAATCTGGTGAGCGGAGACGGCCCATCCGTGGGCGAGGCGCTCGTGACCCATCCCAAGGTCGACATGGTGAGCTTCACCGGCTCGACTCGCGCGGGCAAGCGCATCTCGGAGCTCGCCGCGCAGAGCGTCAAGCGCGTTGCGCTCGAGCTCGGCGGCAAGAGCGCATCGGTCGTTCTGGAGGACGCGGATCTCGAGAAGGCCGTTACCCATACCGTTCAGAGTTGCTACCTGAACTCCGGGCAAACCTGCAGCGCGCACACACGCTTGCTCGTGCCCAAGAACCGCCTGGCAGAAGCGGAACGCTACGCAAAAGGCGCGGCGGAAGGCTTCACGCTCGGCAACGCACTCTCGGATGACACGCGGCTCGGCCCGCTGGTGTCGGCCACTCAGCGCGAACGCGTGCGCGACTACATCGAGCAGGGGGTCAAGGAGGGCGCCAAGTTAGTGACTGGCGGAGCCGAGCCCCCGGAGCAACTCGAGAAGGGCTATTTCGTGCGGCCCACCGTGTTCACCAACGTGCGCACCGACATGCGTATTGCTCAGGAAGAAATCTTCGGACCGGTGCTCTGCATCATCCCGTATGACAGCGAAGAGGACGCGGTGCGCATCGCCAACGATACGATCTACGGGCTCGCGGGCGGCGTGTGGTCCAAAGATCCGGATCACGCCAAGCGCGTGGCGCGGCGCATGCGCACGGGCCAGGTCGACATCAACGGCGGGAACTACAACCCCAACGCGCCCTTCGGCGGATTCAAACAGTCCGGGCACGGCCGCGAATACGGCCGTCACGGTCTCGAAGAGTTCCTCGAGATCAAGTCGCTGCAGCTCTAGAGCCCATCTCACTTCGTGAGATGGGTGCTCGTCGTGACTTGTCCTCGAGGGGCTCTGCCCCTCGCCCCGCCCGAATGAATCGGTTCGGGGCCCCACTCCCTAGTTTGGGGCCTCGGCCCAAACGCACATCTTACTAACGTTTCGCGGCGGAGATGTAGAAGCGCGGCGGTTCGATGCGCTCGCTCTTACAGGCCGCGCAGCGGCTCGGCCGCGCTTTACGCTCGCGCTTGCGAAACACGAAGCCACACTGAAGGCAGCGCGCGGGCAGCGCTTCCAAGCGCTGCCCGGAGCTTTTGAGCGAGCGCTCCAGATGCTCGAGGTGCGCCGCGACGGCGCGTTCTTCCACCCCGACGCGCTGCGAGAGCTCGAGCGCGCTCTGTGGCTCGCCCGCGAGAGCATCCTGCAGCGCGCGTCGGATGGTCTGCCCGCGTGCCTCCGGCGGGTGATCGGTCATGCGAGCGGCAACGCGGCGTGATCCAGGCGTGCACGCACGTAGTGCATGCGCCAATCGATGCCCAGAATGTCTCCGTCCGCCAGCGGCTGCCACACGTTTTCGCCGAGCAGCGGCTCGCTCGACACGATCAGATGATTGACCCGCCCGGTGCGCGAGGGTGCCTCGCACTCGGGTGAGAGGTTCGCGCAGGTGCCGCGATCCGCGCAGCGCGTCTTGTGTGACGACCAGAACAACTCTTTGCCGCCATGGGCTGCGACGAGCGTCTCGCCGTCGGTGGCCATCACCGTCAAGAGCGCCCGCTCGCCGTTGCCGTCGTCGCACACGGCGCGTACCGCGTGCAGCGCCGAGCGCAGTGCGGTGACGGCTTCCTGAACAGTGCGGCGTTCAATCAGTTTTTTCGATTTGAGCAGCTCACTCAAGAAAATGAAAAAGACGACTTCGCTGTCCGTCTCACCCAGGATGAAGCGGCGCAGCCGCGCGTCCACTTGCTCGAGCAGGCGCTCGCGGCACGCCTCGAAGTTCGGAATGTCGCCATTGTGAGCGAACACCCAGCGGCCGTATTGGAACGGGTGGCAGTTCAGCACCGTCTTCGGTCCGCGCGTGGCCTTGCGCACGTGCGCGAGCACCGTCTCCGACGAAACCACCCCGCTCAGCCGGTGGAATATCACGTCTCCGAGCGCGGTTTCCGGGCTGCGCGTCACGTGCGGGGCGCCGTTGACGTAATACGCGACACCCCAGCCGTCGGGATGCGCGTTACTCTGCACGCCGAGGGCGTTCTCCGCGACGAGCAGGGAGCGGTGCACCTGACTGGGAATCACACTGCGGAAGCCGAATAAGCGGCACATGAAGGAACTTCGCGCTCAGTATAGCTGCTTGTGAGGCGGCCGGTGCACGGCTTTCCACGAACGATAGCCGCCCGGCCGCGGTTTCCACAGGGGAACACGAGCCAAAACGGCCCGCCGTAACCGGCGCCCTCGCGGCGGCGTACTGTTCTGGGAGGTTTCCGCATGAAGCGCACTGGCAATCCGGAATTTCCGCACCTCGAGGAGCTCATGGCCCGGCGGCGTTTCATTCAACGCGCAGGCGCCGGTGCGCTGACCATCGCCTTTGGCGGTGTGCTCTGTTACTTCGCCGACGATCTCACCACCACCGCGCGCGCCGAGTCTCGCTCCGACGGCCGGCCGCGTTTGCCCCCCGGACAGCGAGTGCTCGAGCGTCTGAAGCCGATGGGCGGCGACGCCGGGGATGCGAACCCAGCCGCGTTCCGGCTGCGCGTGCACGGCGAGGTGGAGAAACCCTTCACGCTCTCATTTCGAGACTTGCTCGCGCTGCCCCAAACCGAGCGTCGGCTGGACGTGCACTGCGTGACCGGCTGGTCCGTGCTCGGCGCGCGTTTCGGCGGCGTGACTCTGAAAGATCTAGCGGCGCGCGCCAAACCGAAACCGAACGCGCGCTACGTCGTACTCGAAGCAGCACACGGCTACACGGCGAACCTGTCGCTGCGTGAGGCCTTGAAGCCGAACGTGCTCGTGGCGCATCGGCTGGACGGCGCGCCGCTGCCGCGCGCACATGGTGCGCCGGTGCGCGCGGTGGTGCCGGATCTCTACTTTTGGAAGAGCGCCAAGTGGCTCACGGGCGTGCGCTTCACAACACGCGACGAGCCGGGATATTGGGAAACTCGTGGATACAGCAATCACGCCGACCCCTGGCAGGAAGAGCGCTACGCCTGAGGCCGGCCGCGCGCGCCGGCGGCGCTGGAGCGCGCGGCCGTGGCTTCGCGCACTACACCGCGACGCGGGTTACTTCGTCGTCGGTTTGACGATCATCTACGCGCTGTCGGGGCTCGCGGTAAACCACATCAAAGATTGGGATCCGAGCTTTCACCAGATCGAACGCTCGCATCAACTGGCGCTACCGCTCCCGAAGTCGGACAGCGCCGCTGCCGAGCACGTGCTCTCGAAGCTCGGCGTGCGGGACACGCCTCGTGAAGTGTACCGTGCGAGCGACACTCAGCTCGACATCGTGTTCGACCAGCTCACGTTCCACGTGGATACGCAGAGCGGCAAGGTGCTCGAGGAGGGCCAAGAGCCGCGATTCTTTCTGAGGCTCGCGAACTGGCTGCACCTGAATCGCGGCAAAAAGGCCTGGTCCTACGTGGCCGACGGCTACGCGGTCTTGCTGCTGTTTCTGGCCATCTCCGGGCTGTTCATGATTCCGGGCAAAAAGGGCTTGCTCGGCCGCGGCGCGCTCGTGGCCACGCTCGGGGCGGCAGTCCCTGCGCTGTACGTGCTGCTCTCCGGCGGCCCCTGAGCTCGCGGCCGCCAAAACGGCCATTCGACCCCGGCGCATTGTCTTCTAAGCTTGGCGGATGCGTGCGACGCTTCTTGCGCTTCTTGCGCTTCTGCCCTTGCTTCTGCCCAGCTGCACGCGCGGCGAACCGTCCACTTCGAGCAAGCCGACTCGCGCTGCGAGCGACGCTACCGCACCAGCGCCGCGCGTTTCGGGAACCGCGCCCTCGAGCGCGACTTCACACACCAAGACGGAGCCGAACGGCGGCGGCTTGCGGTTCGTCCACGACGATTTTCCGCGTGCGCTCGCCCAGGCGAAGGCAGAGAACAAGGCGCTCTTCGTCGATGCTTGGGCCCAGTGGTGCCACACCTGCCTGAGTATGCAGCACTACGTGCTCAATCAGCCTGCGCTCCTGCCGCTCGGAGAGCGGGTCGTGTTCAGCGCGATCGACACGGAACGCGAAAACAACGCAGGCTTTCTCGATCGCCACGAAGTTTCCGTGTGGCCGACGTTTTTCATCATCGATCCAGAAAGCGATCGCGTACTCGGCTATTGGCCGGGCTCCGGCTCGGTGTACGAAATGCGCGGTTTCATCGAAAATTCGCTCGAATCCATGGATGCGCTGCGCGCCGGCAAACTCGCGCCCGATTCGCCGCTGGGTCTGCTGCTGAGCGCCAAAGCCGCACAAGCCAAAGGCCAGTATGCGCGCGCGGCGGATCTCTACCAGCGCGTCGTGACGCAGGCGCCAGCCGATTTCCGGCGCCGCAGCGAGGCGCTGTTCGGCTGGATCGAGAGTCTGTTTCGGCTGAGCCGGGCGGCTCCCTGCGTCGACGTCGGCTTGAAGCACCTGCGCGAAATCGCAGGCGCCGCGCGCCCCACCGACTACACGCATCTCGTGTTCGAGTGCACCAAGGGCCTGCCGGCAGCTCAGCGCGAGAAGCCGCGGCGCATCTTGATCGAGCGCCTGCGCGAGCTCGGCGAGCGGCCTTCACCGGAGATGTCTCCCGATGATCACGCGGACGCGCTGCA
>DATHEN010001214.1:0-3182 GCA_035318565.1 Polyangiaceae bacterium | reverse complement strand
GCGGCGGCGCTGCGGGCGCGGGCCCGAGCGTCGATCGTACGAGTCCACAGCTTTACGAGCTCAAGCTCGATCCGCACGTGCTCGACCCGACCACGGTCGATTCCCTGCAGATGCAGTACGCGCATATCGACACGCGTGCCGCGCCCACTGGAAAGCTCGTCATTTTCCTTTCCGGCGCCACCAACGTCCCGAACGACTGGCGCGATCACGGCCGAGAGCTCGCGAGCTTCGGCTTTCATGTCGTGCTTCCTCATTACAACAATCGCTGGTCGTCGGGCGCGAACGTATGCAGCGGCAAACCGGCGTCGTGCAGTACGGATACGCGCTGGGAAGCGCTGGTCGGGGAGGACATGTCGAGCGCCGTCAGCATCTCCCGCGCGGACAGCGCGGAGGGGCGCGTCGTGACGATGCTGCAGCACTTGAAGACGGCTCACCCCGTGGGCGATTGGGGCTACTACCTCGATGCGACCGGCAACCTGCGTTACGACAGGATGCTGATCGCTGGCATCTCTCACGGCGCCGCGAGCACTGGCCTGTACGCCGCGCGCAGGCCGTTCACGCGCGCCGTCATGCACTCGAGCGGACCCGCGGGTGACTCCAAAGCGACGAAGGCGACGCCGCTCTCCGTGTGGTACGGATTCGTTCACACGGCAGATCCCGCGTACTCTGCGATCGTTACGAGTTTCCAAAGTTACGGCCTTCTGGGCCAGCTCACGAGCATCGATGACGCCGCGCCCCCGTACGCAGATTCACACCGGCTCGAGAGCTCCGAAGAATCGAGTTATCCGCACGGCTCGACGGTTGCGCACAGTAGTTCGCCCAAGGACGCGGCCGACAAGTACGTGTTCGAACCGGCGTGGCGCTACTTGTATGGGGTTGCGCCGTGAGAGGACGTGGGTCAAGCGCAGCGTGGGCGTGGAGTTCACGAGAGTGTTTCCTGAGCTCCACGCCGTTCTTGCCGTGAGCGCGCAGAGTGCTGGAGGTGAGGTACAGCAAGAGGAGTCTATGCATCACCTGCTGGCTCGCGGTGCTTTCGAGCTGGGTCTCGGCAGCATGCAGTGAGCAGGCAACTCTAATTTTCGGGGAACGCTGCGTTCCTCAGACGTGTGAATCCAGTCGAACCGAGTGCGGTCCGATTTCGGACGGTTGCGGCCGAGCGCTGGAGTGTGGCCGCTGCGAGCTGCCGCAACTCTGTGGAGGCGGCGAGGTGCTGGGTCGCTGCGGACCGGAGCTGCGGCAGGCTCGAGTGGAGCGTTGACGTCTATCGGTTCGAGTCATCGAGCGCGAGATTCAGCTCGAGTGACAGGGTCTGGCGCGCGGCTCTTCGCTTCGTCTCTTCAGTGCCGGCGAGGCCGCGGCGCGTAGTCCGCGATCGGTCGCTGAAAGCGCAACTGGATGGACTCGGTATTGTCCGGCACCCCGGCGGTACGGCCGTCTTCGCCGGGGAAGTTCGTGTCGATGGCGACTCCGAGCGTGCGCTGGTCGAACGCGAGACGCTTTCGATCGAGTCGAAGGGCATGTTGAACTTCTTGGGCTCGAGGCCGGGTAGGTTGCCGCCCAAGTCGCGCGGATCGTCGATGTCCAGCAGGTCGATGAGCAAGCGTTTTTCGAGCACGCCGTCGTCCCCGGTCACGTTCAGATCGATCAGATAGAGGCGCTTGATCTCGGCTGCGGGTCCGAATTTGCTATCGCGCTCGATGAGCACGAACACGTCCTTGGCGATATTCGTGAGGTCGCCGATCACGACACCGTTGGCGACGGCCGTGCAACATCATGGAGACGGCGGCCCTCGTTTGCGCTGCGCAAAGAATGTCCGCGAAGCGTCACCGGATCGTCTCGAACGCTGGCTATGGATTTGCTGGTAGCGGTCAGCGCTGGAGGCACATGTCGAACGTCAGTATTTGCGCGACGGTTCTGGGCCTGGCGGTACTTGCGACCAGCGGCGCGGTCGTGACGCTACGGGGCGAGGGCTCGAGTTGCGACACGTCCGACTTCCCGCCGCCGCCTTTCGCGGCGCCCGACCCCGGAGTGAACGATGAGCCCCCCGTAGACCCCGACATGCGCGCGAAGCCGGACCCCGATCAAGCGTACACGTTGAATCGCGAAACGTTCGTCTCACCGCAGTGTTCCCCGCCCGCGCTCGACGAAAAGGGCGCGCCCTGTGGCCGCAACCCTTGAATGATGTCGGCGCGCATGGCGCGGTCGCCACGTCTTGAGGTACTAGACGGAGGCTCACGGAGCAGACGTGGCCCGCATCGTTCAACTCTCGGATTTACACCTGTTCGCGAACCCCAGTGAACAGGAGCACATTTTCGACGAGCTCGTGACCGCGCTGCGGTCGGTGAACAAGCAACGCGCGGTCGACCTGCTCGTGATCACGGGTGACGTATTCGATACGGCCAGCGTCGATACGGGCGTCGCGACGCACCGTTTTGCCGAGCTCCATCGCGAGCTGCGGCGAGCCCTGGCATTGAGCTCTCCCACGATCATCGTGCCGGGCAATCACGATCGACGGCGCGCCGGCATCATCGGTCCGCACCGGGACGGGCTGTTCCTGGCGCTCAGGGAGGCACTCGCCGACGATGCATGGGTGCATGGCTGCACCACCCCGTTTCTTTCGGAGCTCATGCCCGAAGAGCTTTTTTCGATTCCACTTTGGATCATTGCCTACGACACGACGTATCTGCCGCACGGGCTCCTGAGCGCGGGCGGCGCGTTTCGCCAGGAGGATCTGCTGTACGCAGCCGCGCGCATCGGAGACCGGCACCCGGACTGGCCGATTCTGGTGCTGATGCATCACCATCTGGTGCCGACGCCGCTCACGGATCTCGGTGCGATCGAGCTCGGGGACCGCACGAATGCGCTGCTCCGCTGGGGAGTGGAACGAGTGCTGCCGGGCGTGATCGCGCACGCGGATCGCGAAGAGCTGACGATGACGGCGCTCGGCGCGGGCACGGCTCTTTCCACGCTGCACAGCATGGGCCGCGCGGTGCTGGTCTTGCACGGACACAAGCACTACGCGACCGCCCGCATGCTGAACGGTACGATTGTGGGTCAAGGCGACGTGATCATCGTATCGGCGGGCAGCGCCGGGGTCGCGCAGGCCTGGCACAATGACTCCGAACGCGATGCCGCGCGCCTGTGGCCATCCTTCAACGTGATCGAGCTGACGGACGACCTCC
>DATHEN010001213.1:0-9734 GCA_035318565.1 Polyangiaceae bacterium | reverse complement strand
CGGCCGTGAGCGGGGCACTCTGAAACTGACCTATCGGCTGCAGTCCGAGGTGCGCAAACGAGCTCCGGCGGTGTTCGTCCCGTGTGAAGGCGCGTGGGGCAGACGCGGCTGGACCTACGTCGAACTCGCTCATGCCGACTATGCGCAGCTCGAACCGCTGATGCACGAAGCCTGGCGCCTGACCGCGCCGAAATCGTTGGCCGCTGCCGCAGCGATCGACCCCGACGCGCAGCGCCCGACGCCGAAGCGCCGCAAGCCCCGTTGAGCGCACGATGCGCCGTCGAAGCGCGCGGCGCACATCGCCGCGAAGTCGGTCACTCCGCCGCTATGAAGCAGCACGCTTGGAGCGCGCTCTCGGACTGCGGTCACGACAGCGGCGCAGACGAGCCAGGACGCCGGCGCCGGGTCAACACGAAGCCGAACAGCCCGCCGATCACCCAGGCCGCCGCCGGCGATGACTCGCTAGCAGCGTCGCAACCGGCACCCGCGCCGCTCGCGTATTCGAACGCCCCGATGTCAATATGGCCGTCGTTCGGGCGAACCTGGCTGGACGAGTGCGGGACGTACTGACGCACGGCAAAGTGCGCTGCATCCGCGAGCACGCTGCCACCGCCGTTCACGCAACTGGAACTCGCGAGCAGACGCCGTTCGATTCCGTGTAGTTGTTGTGAACGTAAATGTCGCCCACGCGGCCGTTGCTGTGGATGTAGTTGCCCTCGATCAGAATCTGGCTCGACTCGTGAGCGGAAAAGGTGCCGTTCGCCGAGTCGCGCACGATAGAATTCTTGATCGTGACGTGATCGCCATTTTCGATCAGGATTGAAGCCGCATTGTCGCGGGAAGGCATACTGGTGCCGTGCGACGTCGTGAAGGTTGCCGGTGGCCGGCCACCGCCGATATCCAGATTCTCGACCACGATGTACGAAGGGTCGTTCGGCGGACTGTTCGAGCCTCCGATTTTCAACACCGAGCGATCCGGGTTCCAAAAGCTCAGCTGCGCGCGCGTGGTTGCGCCATTGCCGTCGATGACTGGACGTTGTCCGGACGGCCCGAGCACCCCGCGCACGACGATCGGCAGAGCGGCGCTGCCGCGGCCACCGATCGCCCACTTTTCCTTGTAAGGCGCGCTACGCCAGTGAATCAGCACCGTGTCGCCCGCGACGAGTGACTCCCAGGGCACCGCGCCAATCGCCGTGTAAGGCTTGCCCGGTCCGACTTCGTACGTCCTGGCAGACGCAGAGCACGCGTAGATCCAGACCAATAGCGCCAATGATGCGCACGACCGTCGTCTCATTTTGGCTCGCCTCCGAAACTCCATCGTACAGGCCGTCGCCAGCCAGCGCAGCCGAGGTGCCTGTGGGTATCCCGAAACGAGTGGGAGAAAAATTCACGAGCCACGAATTTTCGAAGCTCGCCGCAAGAACTCAGCGCCGTCGAACTGTGAATATCACGGCACGCATCCTGCTCGAAAGCGGCGCTGCGCGACCTGACTCGAGAGCCCCACTTGACAAAAGGGGCATCCGCCCGATAATTTGAACACTCGTTTAAAACGGTCGTTCAATGCAATTCATGGCGCGAAAATCCTCACGATGACCCGCGAACGCACAGCGCGTGGGGCCACGGCGATCGGCGCTTCGAACGAGGTCGGAGAAGCCGGCCCGGGTGAGACCGAAGCGAAGATTCTGGCCGCGGCGTTTCGGCGGCTCGCCCAGGAGGGCTATGCCGCGCTGAGCATTCGTGAAATCGCCAAGGATGCCGGCGTCAACCACGCCCTGATCAACTACCACTTCGGTAGCAAGGACCAGCTCGTCATCGCCGTGCTCGACGAAGCCAATCGCCGGCTCCTCGAGCGGCAGCAGCGCATGTATCGCAGCGCGGCTGGGTTTGCAGAGAAATGGGCGGAGGCGCGGCGTTTCTACGAGGCCGATCTCGCGTCGGGTTTCGTGCGTGTGCAGGCCGAGCTCTGGGCCGCGAGCTTTTCGAACGCGGCGCTCCGCGAGAAATTTCTACCGCGCATTCTCGCCTGGAAAGAGCTGGTGCTCGGGGGGGTACGCGAGGCGCTCGAGACCGCCGAACGATGCGGGGTCGAGCTGCCCAAGCCGTTCAGCGCCCAGGTCATCGCTTCTCTCATCTCGGAGTTCTGGATTGGCATGGAGTTCGCTGACCTGATCGGCGCGAGCGAAGGGCAGCTGCACCATCGCGCCACTCTGGACGCCATCGAGCAACTGCTCGAACAGCTGGACGCGCTTGCGCGCAAATACGACCGATCGAGCCGCGCTGCGCGCTCGCCGCGATCGGGCCGGCGTGCCAAACGGAAAAAGGCCTGATCATGCCGGCGAAGCTACCGGATCGATTTCGAACCGTGGTCGGCGCTCTGCCGCAAGGCGGGTGCCTTTCCGCTCTCGAGCACTATCCGTTCGAAAGCGTGCGTCCCGTTCGAGACGGATACATCGAGCGCGCCGGGGTGAGAAGCTGGTACGCCGTTTGGGGCGATCACGGGCCGTGGATCGCGTTCGCACCGATTTTTCAGATCACCCACGTGCAGCTGTTGAAGGCCACGGTGCCGTACCTCTCACGGCACTTCCGCGTGATCACCATGGACGGTCGCGGCAACGGTCGTTCCGATCGTCCCGAAGGGCAGGCAGCGTACACCTTCGAGGAGTACTACCAGGATTTCGTCGCCGTGCTCGACGCCGTTGGCGCGGATCGCCTGGCAGTCGTCGGCATCTCTGCAACGACCATGACCGCGCTCCGGCTCGCAGCGACTCTTCCCGAGCGCGTCAGCCACCTGATCATCGCGGGCGGATTTGCCGAGTCGCGCGTCGACGAGCCCGCCATCGCCGAGCTGCTCGGGAAGCAGCGCGAGCGCATGCAACGCGATTGGCCCGGATACCTCGATTGGTTCTTTTCCACGCTATTCACCGAGCCGCACTCGACGAAGCCGTTCGAAGACGGCGTCCGTTACGGCTGGGCCAGCACGGGCGAGGTCGTCGCCTGGTGCCGGGACGGATGGCTCGGCAACGACGTGCGCGATCTCGCGCGCCAGATTCGCTGTCCCGCGCTCATCATTCACGGCGACCAAGACAAGCGCGTGCCACACGCCAAAGGCCAGGAAATTCACGAGCTCGTGCCGGGCTCGCGGCTCTTGACGATCGGCGGCGGCGGCCATGTGACGGCGGCACGCGATCCCGTGGTCTTCAACCGCGCGCTACGCGACTTCGTCGGCGCCGCACCGCTGCGCTCCACCTGGACGCGCGCCATGAGTCGCAAACGCCGAGTGCTGTTCATCTCGAGTCCCATCGGCTTGGGCCACGTGCAGCGCGACGTGGCGATCGCCCGCGAGCTCCGCAAACTACACGGCGACGTGTCGATCGACTGGTTCACCGTCGATCCCGCTGCGGCTTACCTCGAACGCGAGGGCGAGCGCGTTCATCCGATCACCCAGCGCCTGGCCAACGAGAGCCGGCACTTCGAGCACGTCGCCGGCGAGCACGATCTGTCGGCCTTCTTCGCGCTCCGCAGCATGGACGAGATCATGGTCAACAACTTCATGACCTTCGTCGACCTGATGGAGTCCGAGCACTACGATCTGGTGATCGGCGACGAGGCGTGGGACGTCGATTACTACTATCACGAGAACCCCGAGCTCAAGCGCCAGCCTTTCGTGTTTCTGAGCGATTTCGTCGGTTGTTTGCCGATGGAGGACGACGAGCGCGAGGCGTTCTTGTGCGCGGATCGCAACGCCGAGGACATCGAGCACGTCGAGCGCTTTCCTCACGTCCGCGACCTGGCCATCTTCGTCGGTAACCCCGAAGACGTGACCGAGCAGAGCTTCGGTCCCGGCCTTCCCAGTATCCGCGCCTGGACGGATCGCAATTTTACGTACAGCGGCTACACCCTACCCTTCGATCCAGCCGCGCTCGCGGACACGGACGCTTTGCGCGCGCGCTTCGGCTACCGCAAAGACGAGCGCGTCGTCATCGCGTCCGTCGGGGGCACGGGCGTGGGCAAGCACCTGCTCGCCCAGATCGCGCGGGCATTCCCGCTCATGAAGCGTCAATTGCCCGAGCTGCGCCTGGTGCTCGTCACGGGGCCGCGCCTCGGCGTCCAGGCATTTTCGCCCCTACCGGGCCTCGAGGTGAAGCCCTACGTGCACAACCTGTTCGAGCACCTTGCATGCTGCGATCTGGCGCTCGTGCAAGGAGGCCTCAGCACCTGCATGGAGCTGGTCGCGACGCGCCGCCCATTCCTGAGCTTCCCGCTGATGCGCCACTTCGAACAGAACGTGCACGTCCGAAGGCGACTCGCGAACTACGGCGCGGATCGCGCTGTCACCTATAGCGGTCTCACTCCGGAGATGCTCGCACAGAAAGCGCTGACAGCCCTGCACGAGCCAGTGCGTTACAAGCCCGTCGAAACCGACGGCGCCGCGCGAGCGGCCCAAGGCATCGCGCAAGTCTTGGAAAATAGGTCCTGGATACGCTGACGAACGAGAAGGAGTTTCCCATGAAAGCAGCCGCGTCCGTCGCCTACGCTCTCCTCGCGTATGCGCTGTTTCTGATGACCGTGCTGTATGCGGTCGGCTTCGTCGGCAATATCGCCGTTCCCAAGTCCATCGACACGGGCAGCGCTGCGCCTCTCGGGGAGGCACTCCTCGTCAACACGCTGCTGCTCGGGCTATTCGCCGTGCAGCACAGCGTGATGGCGCGACCGGCGTTCAAGCGCTGGTGGACGCGCTTCGTGCCACCACAGGTGGAGCGCAGCACGTTCGTGCTCTTTGCCAACCTGGCGCTTCTGCTCCTGTACTGGCAATGGCGCCCGATGCCGGCGACGATCTGGAATGTGACGCATTCGGCGCTCGCGTTCGTACTCGACGGGCTGTTCTGGTTCGGCTGGACGCTGGTGCTGATCAGCACGTTTTTGATCAACCACTTCGAGCTCTTCGGTTTGAAGCAAGTTTTCGCCCGCGTGTTCGGACAGCCGACAGAAGCGCCGAAGTTCAAGAGTCCCGGGCTGTACCGCATCGTGCGCCACCCCATTTACCTGGGCTTCCTCTGCGCGTTCTGGTCCACGTCTCACATGACGGCCGGCCACCTCTTGTTCGCGCTGGCCACGACCGGATACATCCTGATCGGCATTCAGCTCGAGGAACGCGATTTGATCGACGTGTTCGGTGATCGGTACCGGCGTTACCGCGAGCGCGTTCGAATGCTATTGCCGCTACCGCGCCGCAAGGCGGTCAAGATCGACGGCGACCGAGAAACAGCGCCCGCTTCCGGCCACACGGGCTGAAGCGCGGCGCTCGGCCCAACTCGGCTCGCGAAGCTAGCGCAGACGCGAGAGAAACCGAGCGTCCAAACAACGCGCATGCCGGGGGTGTAAAGGGAACAGAGCTCGTGGGATGCTCGATTCCACGAACGCAACATGACCGATGACCTGAAGCCCTCCAAAGCACGACTCGTCGACCGACTGCGTGAGCTCCTTCGCGAGGACCACGCCGCTGCAGAGCGACTCGCTCGAGACACTGCGGAAGCCGCGAATCACCCCGAAGCCAAACCCGAGAATGACAAGGACACGAGGAAGATCGAGCTCTCGTATCTGGCAGCCGGGCAGGCCGCGCGCGCGCAAGAGCTCGAAGCGGCGTTCGGGCGCGTTTCTGCGCTGCAGTTTCGAAGCTACACGGATCGCGACGCGTTGGAAGTCGGCGCACTCGTGACGCTAGACTATGGAGACAAGGAGCGTCGCGTGCTGCTTTGTCCGGCGGGCGGCGGGTTGAAGCTCTCGGACGATCACGGCGATGTCAGCGTCATAACTCTGCAATCCCCGCTCGGGCGTGAGTTGCTCGGCAAGCGCGTCGGCGACTCGCTCGAGCTCACGGTAGAGGGACGGCTCCGCGAGATCGAGGTAATCGGCGTCGAGTGAAGCTCAGAGCAGTGGCTTGCTGTCCGTCCAGCAAGTCCTCGCTCCGCGCGACGCTGACGCCCTCATCGACATCGAAAACGTTGGCTTAGGTGCATAGGAAAAACGCATGTACGCGTCTCGCACTGGAGCGAGTGCTGGTGTCGAGAAAGGTTGTCATCGGCGCTTCTCGACTTCGCGGGCAGGAATTCCTGGAGGATCGGCTCGTCGATCCAGATGTAATGTCCGGAAACCGCAAATTGGAATCACTTTGTCGTCTCTTGAGCTCACGCGCGTATTCTTTGCCCCTTTTTCCTGATTCCGAAGAGCAACGCATGCTCGGCTACGGGCCGTGGGAAACGCAACGATGAGCGCTCGATCGAATGTACGCTTCGTCAAGCTGGCGATCGCGATGGCCGCAGCTTGCTGCTCGCGGCGCAATGCTCGGATGCTCGGGTCAGCTTCGCTTTTCTCCTTCTGATTCACGTTTCGGAAGACGCGCACGGTCTTCGATGCGGTGTGTGACGGTGACGTCAGAAAGGTAGTGTCGAAAATCGAGAGCTGGGAGTAACGCGGTCTCTGGCACGTTCGAATGGCCGGTCATGGCGCTCACTGGGGTCGTGGATGAGCCCTGCGGCCTTCCCGGCACGGCATTGACAGCGCGAACGGCCTCATCTACGAGGCGTGAATTACGAGCTGTACCCTGACTCTGCGCGGCTGCTCTTGCGCACGAGGCACCTACTTTGCCGTAGCTGCTTTCGAGCATCGAGCTTGCGTGGTCGGCGTGTTCAGTTTTCCGCAGCTCGGGACCCAACTACACGTGGGACCGCACGGGAGAACAACAGATGAGCATTGATTTCACTGGTAAAGTCGCGATTGTCACTGGCGCGGGAGCAGGGCTCGGCAAAAATCACGCGCTCGAGCTGGCCAAGCGCGGAGCCAAAGTCGTCGTCAATGATCTCGGTAGCTCCGTTGACGGCTCAGGTGGCTCCAGCGCAGCGGCCCAGGCGGTGGTCGAGGAGATCCAGCGCGCAGGCGGCGAGGCGATCGCGAACGGCGCCTCGGTGTCGGACAAGAAGGGCGCCGAGAGCATAGTAGCCGACGCGCTGAAGGCATTCGGCACGGTCGACATCCTGATCAACAACGCGGGCATCCTGCGCGACAAGTCCTTCACCAAGGCTACCATCGAAGACTTCGAGCTCATCGTGAACGTGCATCTGCTCGGCTCGGTGTACGTGACCAAAGCCGCGTGGCCGATCATGTTGGAGAAGGGCTACGGTCGCATAGTGATGACGACCTCCTCCTCGGGCCTCTATGGCAACTTCGGCCAGTCGAACTACGGCGCGGCCAAAATGGCCGTCATCGGCTTCATGAACACGCTCAAGATCGAAGGCGAAAAGAAGAACGTGAAGGTGAACTCCATCGCGCCGATCGCTGCGACGCGCATGACCGAAAATCTCGGCATTCCCGAAGAGTTCTTCAAGAAGTTGAAGCCCGAGCTCGTGACTCCGGCGGTGCTCTACCTGTGCAGCGAGAGCGCGCCCACGGGGCTCATCATCGAGGCAGGCGCCGGTCACTACAGCAAGGTCGCCGTTCTCGAAGCCAAAGGCGTGAAGCTCGGCGACAAAGTCACACCCGAAGACATCGAGGCGAACATCGAAAAGATTACCGACATGAGCGGCGCCGACGAGTTCAAGATGGGTGGCGCGGCCACGATGAAAATCTTCTCGAGCTAGTCCGGTAACGGCCGCGTATGCCAAGCGCCGGCGTCGTGCTCTGACGCCGGCTGCTTCTGGCGCGCGGATCGCCGCTGCACCCAAGGCCGACTATGCCCTCACAGCGGCGGCTGGCCGGCGACCGACGTGGAACCCGCAGCCGAGCCTCGCGTCCGCGATCGCAATCGCGCAACGCGGACATAGTGCGGCTATGGGGATCCTCCGCGTTGCCTGCTCGGCGGTCGCAAGCAAAAGCGTGAATCCCACCGTCTCTGCCCGATCGGACGCTGGCCAGCACGCGCTCGATGTCATGACGAGCACGGCAAGTGCGAGTTTCGCGTGCGTTTCTCGTGCGAGGTCGCGCTCAGTTGAAATCAATGAACGGAACGAAAATACCAAGACTCCCGCCCGCGCTCCATTCCGCACGAGAGCCGTCGCCGTAGTCCACTTCCGGCACCAGTCCGAAGTGCCCGGTGAGAGCCAGCGGGAAAGTGGGATCGCCAACCAAGACGCCAGCCTCGAGGCCGAGTCGAAGCGCCGATGCAAGCCGCGGTTCTGGCGGAGAGTCGCCGTCCTGCCTCTCTTTGGATGTGCCGCCAATTGCGGCATACTGCGTCAGGTCGAGGAACGAGAACATGAAATGTAAGCCTGGATCGAATAAGAAGCGCGGTCCGGGCAGCCATTCCAGCGCGAGCCCGGTCTTCAGGCTGAAGGGCGTCTTGTTGAAGTAATCGGACGCGCCCTTCACCATCCGCGTGTCGGCAGTGATTGCCACATTGGAACCTAACGAGACGATCCAGTCTCCGTAGCGTTCCGAGCGGTCGGTAACAGCCTCGATCAACGACTCCACGGCTTTGCGCCGCTCATCGGCGCTGACTCTTGCGGCTTGCGCCGCGTCCTTGGCACCGTCCATCTGCCGGTAGCTCGCGCCGTACGCCGCCAGAGCAGAGAGGATGCGAAACCCGCGCCGAAGTTGCGCGGTCGTTACGGGGATCGCGCACGTTGCCTTACGCGCCGCGCACTCGGCGACAATCGCCGATTCGAACACGCCGGCGAGTTCTACAATCGCCGTGGTCACGTCATTACCCTGAAGCGCGGAGACGATGCCGCGCAACGCCCGAGCCAAAACGAGAGCGCTCTGATGGTTTCGTCGCATGGTTTCATCGACGAGAGTCTCGGCATCTACCTTGACTGCATTGAGTTTTTCGGCAGCCTCGGCGCTGCTTTTCGCAATTGTATTTCGGATATCGGCGAGCTCATAGGCAATGAACTCCGCAGGGCAAATGCCGGAGTCGCGCGGCTGCGACGCTGGCGCCATGGTCGCGTACTCCGTCAAGATCTTCTGTTGATCAGTCGAGAGACACACGTTGCTCAACTGCGGCGGCCGGGCTGTCGCGATCACGTGTTCAAGCACGTCGAGAATCACCGATATGGCGTTTCCGGCGGTAGTCTGCGGTGAGGTGCCGGGTGGCGGGCGAAAAACGCTCGCTGCGCGCCCGAGTACTGCCGGCAAAGCGGGCCAATTCGACAGAAGCTCCAGTTCCGCGCCATCGCTTTTGTTGGCCAGCTCGACCTCCTGATTGAGCAGTGTCACGAGCTCGTCTGCGGAACATTCGTTTTCGCGCAAGCACTCCTGGAGGACGGCCATGCCGAGCTCGATGGCGTACCGCCAGTCACGCGTATCGACCTCACTCTGGCTTCTGCTCAAACCAACGGTCGCGAGCGAAAACAACAACGCTTGCGCATCGCGCTCGGTGGTCGTCATGCCACCCGTCAGGGTGCTCGTGAGCAGCGCGCTGGTGGCGCGCAACAGCTCTACGAGCTTGCCGTGATCGCTTCCGAGTAAAGGACCGAAGAGCTCCGCCGCAAGCGCAGCGGCATCCACACCGATAGCCCGCCAAAGAGCGTCTGGCGCGGAGACCAGCTCATCGAGGCGCAACGTCTTGATTAGAGCGCAAGTGTTGTGCAGAATGTGACGGTTGTCAGGCCATTTGAGCTTCGCCAAAGCCACCGCCAAACCCGAGTTTTTGAGGCCGTCGCGAACGGATTCAACCGTCACTGCGTCGCAGAGGTACTCGAGTACCACCTTGCGCGCATACTCCTTGCCGACGATCTTTGCTC
>DATHEN010001212.1:0-4415 GCA_035318565.1 Polyangiaceae bacterium | reverse complement strand
TCTCCGGCGTTGCGTCATTCGAGAGACTCCACACGAGCGTACCGAACACCAGCAGCGTCGTCACGGCCGCGCCCACGACGAGCAACGGCTTTCGCCCGAGCGCGGCCGGCTGAGTTGCGGCAGGGTCCGGCGCGAGCGTGTCTTCGTCATCGCCCTCGCGTGGATAGGCAATCGAGCGCGCGTTCGCGGCAGAACGCGACGCTGCATCGGATTCGGGTTTGGGGAGCAGCTTGGGATCGGGTCGTTCGCCCGGCGGTCCCACCACGCGCCGCGCGGCGTAGCGTGCGCTTTTGCCGGGCGGCGCGCCCGCCGCGCGCTCTTTGCCCGATTGCCAGTCGAGCAGGCTCGGTTCGGCCGCTTCGTCTTGAATGTAGCCGGCGAGTTTGGCGCGCCGTTCCCGCAGGCTGTCGCCGAGCGCGGTTTCGAGGAATTGCGCCACCTCGGCGTGGGTGGCGACCCAGCCGGTTTGACGCGCCAACCGCTCGATGTCCTCGGCCATGGCGCGCGCGCTCGGAAAGCGCTGAGCGGGATCCGGATTCACCGCCGTGGCCACGAGCTGCTCGATCTGCGGTGGAATGGACATCACCGTCGACAGGGGAGGCACGCGGTCTTCTACGATGTGCGTGATCAGCTGCGCCTCGGACGCGCCGGACCACAACTCGTGTGCGCTGAGCGCGAGCCAGAGCGTGATCCCGAGCGCGTACACGTCGAGCGTAGGCTCGGGTTTTTCCCGGCACAGGTACTCGCGCGGCATGTACAGCAATTTGCCAATCACGTAAGACTTGTCCGTGGTCACGCCGCCGAGGGCGCTCTTCGCGATGCCGAAGTCGGCGATGCGTGCCACGCCGTCCCGTCCGATCAGGACATTTTGCAGCGACACGTCCCGGTGCAAGATGTTGAGCGGACGGCCCGTCGCGTCTTGCGCGGTGTGCACCGCGTGAAGCCCTGCGAGCGCGTCCAGCGCGATGCGCAGCACGATCGGCGGTGGCATCAGCTGGCCCTGATCCAGAGCGTGTTCGAGCAGCTCCTCGAGGCTGCCGCCCTCGACGTAGTCGAGCACCAAGAACGGGCCGTCGTCATCGGTGCCGACCTGCTGTGTGCCGATCACGTTGGCGTGGTGCACGCGCGCCGCAATCCGTGCTTCGTCGAGGAAACGCCGAATGGCCGCCGGCTGATCGAGCAAGTGCTGGTTCAAGCGCTTGACGACTACGAGACGTTCGAAGCCTCCGGCGCCAACGGCGCGCGCCAGAAACACGGTGCCCATGCCGCCGCGTCCGAGCTGGAACAGCACCTGATACGCGCCGCGCACGAGATCCGCGGACGACTCGCGCCGGACGGCTTGGGACATCAGAACGTTCCCGCGAAGTTCAGCATGGCGCCTCGGGGCATCGCCTCTAGCGTGCCATGCTTTTGGGAAGCTGCGCCTTTCCAGTTCACGAGTGCGAATCCTGCATAAGTGGTGAGCGCACCCGTGATCAGCGTGCCGCCGAACAGCAGGTTGGAACGCAGGATTTTGCCTTTCACATCATCGATATCGCTCTGCGGGGCGGGATCCGGCAGATCGCTCTTCGCCGCCAAGGTGTCGATGCCGGACCAGACGGTCAGCGCCGCCAGGACGGCGGTCACTGCAGCCCCGGTGTAAAAGGCGGCGGGCGGCAGTGGCTTGGTTTTGGCCCTGTCGGCACGCGCGTTCGCTGCGGGCGTGGCAGCCGCAGGGGGCTGGCTGGTCGCAATCTCGCTCGGACGCATTGCGCTGCCCGGGCGTACGGGGTGCAGGACCACGCGGTACGTGACGCTGGCGTCGAGACGCAGGCGCTCGTCGTCTGGCGTGAAACCGGGTGCGCTGGCGCTCGCGGCGTGTGTGCCGGGGAGCAGATAGTGCGTGCCGGGTTTCACCTCCACCTGATCGAGCGCGATGCTGCAGGGCTCGGGCTCGCAGCTCAGGTCGACTTGCGCGAGATGCCGTGCGGCATCGATCAGCGCCTGGCGACCCTGCGCCGAGAGCTTCGGATCGAGCGTTTCGCGCGCGATCGCGCGCTCGGCAACTTTGATGATCAGCAAGTGATCATTGGTTTTACGCGCCGAGACGAGCGCGCTGCTCACCGCGTCCGAGCTCGTGAGCGTGTCGTCGGCGCGCAAGAACGCAACGGCTGCGGCGGCGTACTGCGCGCGATCGAAGAGTGTGGCTCCTTCGTCGTAGGCGGCGGCCGCTTGGTCGCGCTGGGCCTTGGTTGTGGGTTGCGCAGCGGCGTTGCCCGCAAGCAAGATTGCCCCACTGAGTGCGCCGGTGGCGATGAAACGTACGAATGTCATGAGTTGTGGGCAGTTCGAAGAGTTGCCTTTCGACAACCTAGGCGACCCCCACCTCGGGTAAAGTATCCCGTCATGCAGCCATGAATCTTACGCGACCGCGCCTTGGAGCTCTTGCCCTTCTGTGTCCCAGTGTCATTTGGGGCTGTGAATTGCTAGTTGGCGACTTGCCGGAGGCCGCGCAAGCGCATGCGGGCAGTTCCGGCTCGGGCCCGGGGGGCAGCAGCGGCCGCGGCGGGGCTGGAGCAGGCGGTTCGGCCGGGCAAGACGCTTCCGGCGGGTTGGCAGGTCAGGCCGGAACTGCCGGCACTTCCGCGGGAAATGGCGGGGTAGCAGGTCGGGATGCTGGACCGGATGCTTCGGCCGGCCAGGGTGGCAGTTCCGGAAGCGCCGGGGCGAGCGGCGCTGGAGGCGGCGGCACGGCTGGCACCGGCGGCACGGCTGGCAGCGGCGGCAAGGCGGGCAGCGGCGGCAAGGCGGGCAGCGGTGGGAGCGCCGGGTCAGCCGGCAAAGCCGGCGCGGGTGGCAGCGCAGGAACGGCGGGTGCGGGTGGCAGTGGCGGCTGTTGTGATTGCGACGGAGATCTCGACCCCGCAGAAGCGTGCGGCGGCGAGGACTGCAATGACCACGATCCCGTGATCAAGTCGACACAGATGGACTACTTTCCGAGTCAGTCTTCGAATCTCAACTTCGACTACAACTGCAACACCGTCATCGAGCGTGAGTACACGGGCGCTGCCGTCAATTGCGGGCTCGTGCAACTGAACTGCAACAGCGTTCAAGGTTACCTCGGCACGGTGCCCGCCTGTGGTCTGCCCGGACAATGGGGCACCTGCCAGATTGGTGATCTCGGCATCGGATGCAAGAACGACGTCCGCGAGACGGGCCGAGTGATGCGCTGCAAGTAGCCGCTCGGCTCAGCGCGTGAATCGCTCGATCAATTGCGCGTGCTGCGGAAAGCGTTGAAGCAGTTCGCTCCTCGGCGGCATCTCGAAGTCTTCGAAGTCAAAGCCCGGCGCCACCGTGCAGCCGCACACTGAGTAGCCCTCACGGTCGAGCGCGCAGCTTGCCAGACTCCCGCGCGCACGACGCCCAACGGACCATGCTGGTTTCTTAGCCGAGCTCACGGTGTCGTGTCGCCGTTTACTCCGGCGCTGCTCCCTCCGAAGCCGCTCACACCGCCGACGCCGACCACGCCCGCGACGCCCGCATTACCCCCCAAGCCGGCTACGCCGGCGCTGCCACCGAGGCCCGCTACGCCGGCGCTGCCGCCGAGGCCCGCTACGCCGGCGCTGCCGGAAGCGCCGGATACGCCTGCAGCGCCGGATACGCCTGCGGCACCGGATACTCCAGCAGTGCTCCCGCCGCGTCCGCTGTCTCCGCCGACACCCCCGTTTCCGGTTCCACCCTGGCCGACGGGAGCCGAAGCGCCGCTGCTACCGCCGCTATTCGGTGCAGGTCCTGGCCGTTCGTCGTCCGAGTTGCCGCATGCGGATGCGAACAGTACGGCGGAGACGAATGCGACAGCAGAAAACCTTGCGGTCATTCACGCAAGCTAAGCTCCGTCGACCGCGGCGCAAGCCTCAAACGAGCGGTTCGTCCGGCTCGAGCAGCTGAATGCGCTTCCAGCGACCGGTCGCGTAACGCAGATAGAACGCCAGCGCCAGCGCGCACATGTAAGCGATCAAGCTCACCATCAGGGTGGTCACCCCGCCGCCCCACACGAAGATGCTGGCCCAGGCGAGCGGCGTGAAAATCCCCCAGGCCAACACCACGCGCAGAATCATGCACCAGGTGGTATCGCCCGCGGCGCGCAGCGCCTCGGACAAGGCCATGGCCAGGCCATCGAACAGTTGCCACAGCGCCGCCATGCGCAACATGAGCGTGCCGGATGCCAGCAGCGTGCCGGTCGTCGCGTCCTCGGGCTCGAACAAGCGGATCAGAGGCGCCGGGGCGAGTAGGTAGATCGCACCTACGGACGCCATCCACAGCATGGCCACGCCTGCCGCCCGCCGCACGATTCTCGGCACGTCGTCGATCGCCCGCCGTCCGATCGCCTCGCCGACCAGAATCGCACCTGCCGACGCGAACCCGAAGGCCGGCAT
>DATHEN010001211.1:0-2869 GCA_035318565.1 Polyangiaceae bacterium | reverse complement strand
CTGAAACAACAACTGTCTGCGCTCTCGGGTGACAATCGCAAGCTTGCCGAAGCGTTGTTTCAGCGTGAGTTTCACACGCTTTCCGGCCTCAAGCATCCGCGCATCATCGAGGTATACGACTACGGCCTGGATGAGCGAGGTCCGTACTACACGATGGAGTTGCTCGGCGGAAAGGGCCTCCGGGAACTGGCGCCGCTGCCGTACCGTGAAGCCTGCAGTCATGCCCGTGACATCGCGTCCTCGCTGGCGCTCTTGCACGCGCGCCGTTTGATCCACTGCGACGTGAGCCCCAACAACGTCCGCCTGAGCAGCGAAGGGCGAGCAAAACTGATCGACTTCGGCGCGCTGGCCACGTTCGGCACTCGAGAACACGTGATCGGCACGCCGCCCGGCATCGCTCCGGAAGTCGTGCAACTCATGCCGCTCGATCAGCGCGCCGATTTGTTCTCGCTCGGCGCGCTCTTGTACTGGGCGCTCACCGGCACGCACGCCTACCCCGCGCGGCAATTCACGGAATTGTTCGAGGTCTGGCAAAGGCCGGTCGTGCCTCCGTCGAGCCTCGCCGCGCACGTCCCGCGCGCTCTCGACGAGCTCGTGCTCTCGCTCCTCAGTATGGATCCGCTGGCGCGCCCATCGAGCGCGGCGTTGATCATCGACCGTCTGAACGCGATCGCGGAGCTCGATCCGGAAAGTGACGAGTACGGCGCGCAAAGCTATTTGCTCAGCACGCCCATGGTGGGGCGGCAGCTCGAGATCGTACACCTGAACGAGCGCATCGATCGGACGCTGCACGGCCAGGGCTGCGCGGTCTTGATCGAAGGGCCGTCCGGAATCGGCAAGAGCCGCCTCCTGCACGAGTTGTGCGTGGAGGCGCAGCTGCGCGGTCTAACGGTCGTGCAGGCCTCCGCCGAGATGGCACTCGACTCGTTTGCTCTGGTGCACACGCTGGCCATGAATCTGCTGCATGTCGCGCCGGACGTGGCGAGCACGGAAGCCGCCGCGTACGCGCCGGTGCTCGGGCACCTTTCCAAACCGCTGCACGAAGCGCTGGGCCGGCCGGCGCTCGATGCCTTGCCCACCGACCTGGATGAACGCCGCGCGCGCCTCCAGACCGCGCTCCATTCCTGGTTTTTGGCGATCGCCCGCCGCAGTCCGCTGCTCCTGGCAGTGGATAACGCGCAGGCCGCCGACTACAACTCGGCCGCGTTCCTGGCGGCGCTGGCCAGTGACGCCGGGGCGCATGCGCTGTTCGTGGCGAGCACGCGTTGCTCGGGTACGGCGCCGGTGGCCCCTCACGCGTTCAAGACGCTTCAACACAAGTCCGCGCGCGTGAAACTCGCGGGGCTCGACGTCGCGGGGTGTGAAGCGCTCGTGCGCGCGTTGTTCGGCGATGTGAGCAACACCGGTCGTCTGGCGCGCTGGCTGCACGAGCTGAGCGGCGGTCATCCCGACTATTGCATGGGTCTGGTACAGCTGATCGTCGCAAAGCGCATAGCGCGGTACGTGGACGGCACCTGGGTACTGCCGCTCGAGATCACCTCCAGCGAGCTGCCGAGCCGGCTGGACGAGCTGCTCGAAGAGCGTCTGGCTCGGCTCAGCTCGCACGCCACCGCGCTGGCAGAAGCGATTGGCGTGCATGCACGCGCGCTGTCGATCGAGCACTGCTTGCCGCTGTTGAAGAACGAGCCGGAAGCCACGCTGCACCGCGCGCTCGACGAGCTCGTTGCCGAAGAAATTCTGATGTTCGAGGCGAATCGCTATCGCTTCTGCCACGAAGGGATGCGCGAAGCCGTGATCCGGCGCATGGACGCGGAGCAGCGACGGACGATGCATCACACGCTGGGCGAAGCACTGCTTTCGGTCGCCGGGGATACGCCACGCACGCTTCTCGAAGCCGGTCTTCACCTGCTCAACGCTGGCGAGGAGACGCGCGGCGCGGATCTGCTGGCCGTCGCGGGCCGAAAGGCCATGGCCGGAGCGCGCGCGGCAGACGATGCCGCGCTGGCCGTGCGCGCGCTCACGGCGGCGATCGACGTTTATCGAAAACAGCAGCGCTCCGAGTACGAGCTGGCGCCGCTGCTGCTCACGCTGGCCCCACTCTGTTACTACGTCGATTGGCGTCTGGCCGTGAAGTACGGCCGCGATGCGCTCGAGCTGGGGTTCCGAATCACCGGCCTGACGCGCGCCCTCGAGCTCAAGCGCTTTCTGGGCAGCAAACTGGCGCTGCTGGTCGCGCTCGGCATCGCGAATGGACGATTTCGTCGCGCGAACAAGCGCGGCGCTTCCTACGGCCTGCGCGATGCCATCATCGAGACTTGCGCGGCGGTGCCCAGTGTGGCCGGCGTTTACGCGATCTGCCTGGACGCCGAAGGCGGTCGGGAGCTGGCGCAGCTCATCGCCCCACTCGAGTTGTTCGGGCGCAAGCACATCGGCAGCGTGATCTACGACAACGGTCTCACGCGTATGTTGACGAGCCTCGGTCGCGAAACGGAAGCGGCCGAGCTCATCGCAGCAAACCGCGTGCGCCTCGCATCGGCCGAGTTCGACGCCGTCATAGGCGCCTCGACCCGCAAAGCGTTCTATGCGGGCGAGCTGTTCAGCTACGGTCTGATCAAGGCCAGCTCGTTCGGGGACGAAGCCCTTGAATGCGCCCGTTGCCTCGACGAGCTCGGTATCCGGCTCTGGTCGATGGTCGCCGATCAGGTTCGCATGATGTATCACGCGAATCGCGGCGAGCTCTCTCGGGCCAAGGAGTATCAGCAGAAGATCGAGCTCCACGTCGTGCAGGGCGGCACCACCTGGCAGACCGACATTTTTCTGCCCGTGGGTATGCTCGGCACCGCGCTGATTTCCCGCGATGCGCTCGCGG
>DATHEN010001210.1:0-2211 GCA_035318565.1 Polyangiaceae bacterium | reverse complement strand
TCGCCTGGGTTCAATCGCATGGGTGACTCGTACCTCGACGAGGGCGGGATTCTACTAGTTTCGCGCGCGGGCCGTCGGACGCTCAGCCGGAGGCCGTCGCCCCGCTGTCGACGATGCGTTCGGCGATCGGCACGTGCCGCTCGTACTCCCGCAGAAACGTGAGCGTCTTGGGATCCGCGCGGTCTACGAACAGCACGCCGTTCAAGTGATCCGTTTCATGCTGGACGACAGCCGCGGGGATGCCCTCCCATTCGAAGTCGAGGGGATTGCCGTTGCGGTCCAGCGCCCGAACGCGTACACGCCGCGGGCGCGTGACCCGGCCTCGGATGCCCGTCACCGACAGGCAGCCCTCGTACATGGACAGCGTACCGGGTGCCACACCTCCGGCCGCGATCTCCACAATTGGATTAACCAGTACCAAGAGCGGAATGCGCGGAAACGCCGGATAGCGCGGGTTGGCATTCACTTCGATGACACACAAACTGAGAGACTCGTACACTTGCGGCGCGGCGATGCCGGCTCCGTCCGCATCTCTCATCGTTTCGACCATATCCTCGATTAAGCTCTGCACGCGCTCGCTCCGGATCGCTTCCAGCGGTACTGGCTCTGCCGGACGGCGCAGCACGGGCTCCCCGAGTTGAGCGATTTTGCGAATAGCCATGCGTGAATGCTAGTACCTCGATGTGAACGTGCATGGCGATTTCCGCCGTTGCGCGGCAAGCTGAGCCTTTTGTCTTAGAGCGCGCCGCCGGGCGCCGAGCAGAACGAGAGAAGGGCACCAAAGCAATGACCCGATCCGCAATTCTTGGTGTGGGTAGCTACGTACCCAGCCGCGTGGTCACGAATGACGATCTCGCCAAGCTCATGACCACGAGCGACGAATGGATCTTCCAGCGCACCGGCATCAAAGAGCGACGCTTCATCGAGCATTCGGGGATCGGCGCCAGTGATCTGGCCGTGCCCGCCGCCAAGGCGGCCATGGAACACGCGGGCGTCACGCCGGACGAGATCGACGCCATCGTCTTTGCGACGCTGAGCCCCGACTTCAACTTCCCCGGCTCCGGTTGCCTGCTCGGAGACAAGCTCGGCATGGCCGGCAAGCCGGCGCTGGACGTGCGCAATCAGTGCAGCGGATTTCTGTACGGCTTGAGCGTCGCGGACGCCTGGATTCGCGCCGGCATGTACGAGAGAGTGCTCGTGGTCGGTTCGGAAGTGCACTCCACGGGCATCGAGTTCAACGACCGCGGGCGCGACGTGGCCGTGTTGTTCGGGGACGGCGCCGGTGCCGTCGTGATCGGCCGCTCGCGCGACGACGAGCACGGCTTGCTTTCGATGTGTCTGCACGCCGATGGTTCGGCAGCCAAGGTGCTCTGGCTCGAGCTACCCGCTTCGGCGTACGTGCCGCGCCTGCCTCCGGAGATGATGGCGGAAGGCCGCCACTACCCGCGCATGAACGGAAAGCAGGTTTTTCGTTGGGCCACGGAGAAGATGCCCGAGGTGGCGCTCGAGGCGCTCGGCAAGGCCAACCTGAACATCTCGGACGTGGACTTGTTCGTGCCGCACCAGGCCAACATGCGCATCAATCAGCTCGTAGCGTGGCGCCTCGAGATCCCCGAGGAGAAGGTGCTGCACAACATCGAGAAGTTCGGCAACACCACCGCAGCAACGATTCCGATGGCGCTCGATCGCGCGTTCAAGGAAGACCGCATCCACGCCGGAAGCGTGGTGCTGTTCGCGGCCTTCGGCGCGGGCTTCACCTGGGCCGCCGGCGTAGTGAAATTTTGAGCGAATGTTTGGGCCGGGGCTACAAGGTGGGGCCTCGAACCGATTCACTCGGGCGCACGCGGTAGCCAAGGGACGTCGCTCACGCCGGCTTCGTGGTTGGCGCGACGCGCGAGCACGAACAACAGATCGCTGAGACGATTCAGGTACACGAGCGCCTCCGAGCGCACGCTCGTGCCGCGGCTCGCGAGCAGTGTGTGCCGCTCGGCACGCCGGCACACGGTGCGCGCGAAGTGAAGCGCCGCAGCGCCTGGCGTGCCGCCTGGAAGAATGAAGCTCTTCAGCGGTTCTAGCGTCTCTTCGGCCTGGTCGATGGCCACTTCCAGCCGGGCGATTTGCGCTTCGGCGATAAGCTCCATCTTGAGCTTGTCCTGCTTGCCGGGCACGCACGCCAGCTCGGCTCCGAGTACGAACAAGTCCTCCTGAATC
>DATHEN010001209.1:0-5362 GCA_035318565.1 Polyangiaceae bacterium | reverse complement strand
CGCAGCTCGAGCAGCTCGCTCAGAAAGTCGCAGTGCTCGGCATGCAGCGCCTCGAAGAAGTCGCCGTGGGGTCGGTCGTGAGCGACATGCTCGGCCTCGAAGAAGCGCCACACGAGCTCTCCGGCTTTCTGGCTCGCCAGTCCGAGGGCAATCCCTTCTTTGCAGGGGAGTATCTGCGCACCGCGGTGGCTTGCCGTATGCTCGAGCGCAGTCCGAGCGGAGTTTGGCGCATATCGCGCGGTGAGCACGCGCCGGCCCAGCGCGAGGCGTTCAGCCTGCCCTTACCCGGCGCGCTGAAGGAGCTGCTCGACCTGCGCATCAAGGATCTGCCCGAGGATTCCCAGCGCATGCTGACTGCGGCCGCCGTGCTCGGTCGCACTTTCGAGCCGCTCGTGTGCCGCCACGTCGCCCGGCTGTCGGAGTCGGCGTCGTTCGAAGCCGAGCGCGACCTGTGTGCACGGCAGATCTTGGCTTTCACGGCGCAGGGCGCGCTGCGCTTCGATCACGACAAGATACGCGAGGTCGCGTACGGGGAACTTTCGTCCGATGCACGGCAGCGCTTGCACCGCGCCGCCGCCGAGGAGCTCGAGGCCGCACCCAGCGCTCGCTATGGCCGGCCTCTGTTCGGCAGCGATGCCGACCGCTTCGCCACGCTCGGTCATCACTGGGCCGCGGCACACAGTGCGGGTCGCGCCGTGGAGTATCTGCGTCAGGCTGGCGACGCAGCGCGCGCCGTGCCTGCAATGCGGGAAGCTGCGCGCTACTACCGTGGCGCCATCGAGCAGCTCTGGATCGCCGGCGAAAGCGCCGCGCCCCGCCGAGCAGAGCTGGAAGCCCGGGCTGCCGATCTCTACGAAGCATTGGCCGATGTGCTCGAACGCGATGGCCAGCACGCGCCGGCGCGCGAAGCGTACGCCGCGGCTGCCCGTCACGTTCCGGTCAACGCCTACTCCGACCGTGCGCGCCTGCTGAGAAAGGAGGCTTTGACCTGGGAGGTCGTTCACGCGCACGCTGAAGTGCTCGAGGCGCTCGACCGCGCGGAACGCCTGTTGGCACTGCAGACCGGGACAGGGGGCGGATCCTGGCAAAATGAGTGGATCGAGCTCCAGGTGCTACGCGCGCGTGTGTTCTATTTCCAGGACGAAATCGACGAGATGAATCAGGTGATCGCCGCCATCGAGCCGATGGTGGTCGCCGGCGGCGCCGCCAAGCAGCGCGCGATCCTGTTTCATCTGTCCAGCAACGCGAAAAATCGCGGCAATCGTTTCATCGCATCGACCGAGGTCGTTGAGCTTGCGCGCAAGGCCGTGGAGGCCATCGAGAGCTCGGACGACCTGCTCGAAAAGGTGAATCTACGCTTCGATCTCGGCTTCGCGCTGCTCTGGCACGGCAGCCTCGAGGAGGCAGCGGAGACTCTTCAGGCGTCGCTGACCCTGGCGCGCGCCACCGGTGACCTGCTTCTGATCAGCCGCTGCTTGATCTACCTCGGTATCGCCCAGCGACGGCGGCGCGCGGTGGCGGAGCTCGGCCCCGTCGCCGAGGAAGCGCTGAGCGTCGCCGAAGCCGGAGGGTTTGCCGACTACATCGCCTGTGCCCGCTCCCACCTCGGCTGGCTCGCCTTGCAGCGCGATGAGCGCGCCGCTGCGCGAGCTCACATTCAAGCGGCCGTCACACGCTGGCGCGAGCTCGCCAAGACCTACCCGTATCCTTTCCAGTGGCTCGCCTTGCTCCCACACTTGGAGCTGCTGCTCGATTATCCAGCTTCAGACGAGTGGCCGGCGAGCGCCGCCGCTCTCCTCGACGCCACACAACTCAAGTTGCCCGATGTCTTGGAAAGCGCGCTCGAAGACGTCGCGGCCGCCGGTCCAGACGACCGAACGTTGCGCGCCAAGGTGGAGGCTGCGCTCGAGCTGGCGCGAGAATCTGGGTATCTCTGATCCTGCCTGACTACTCTACGTCAGCCTACGTCAGCCGTCGAAACCACGCTTCGCGCAGAATCAGGCGCGTGCGTGCCGCAGGACTCGCTGCTGCGGGCAGGCTGAGATCGAGGTCGCTCAAAGCCTGCTCTGCCACGGCGAGTGACAAGCGCGGATCGTTCGGGTCCGGATCGCTCACCCCATGGCGGGCGAGCAGCTCGTTTTTGTAAAGCGCGCGCTCGAAGAGTCGCGGCCAGCGGGGGTCGCGCTGCAGCTCGTTCGTGAGTTGCTCCGCGACTTCGTCCTGCAGCAAAAGCTGAAGGCGCGCGAGTCGAGCGTCATCCTGCATTGCCGCGACGAACGTTTCCGGGGCCCAGCTGCGCGCGGCGAGCCATGCGGCCAGCGTTTTCGTGTCGAGGAGCCCGCGCTCGGAGCGGAAGTGCACGGCGGCTGCTTCCACGGCCGCGGGCGCTTCCACTGCGCCCTCGAAGCGTGCGATCTCGCTGACCAAGGCGCGGATCAACGCCCGCGTTTCCAGCTCGCGATACGAGCCCGCGTCATCGAGCAGCGCCTCGACGGCGGTGCCAGCCGGATCGCAGGGAGTGCCCCCGCAAGCGCTCGGCGACCGCAGTGAGCTCTCGAGCTTGTGCCACATGTCCGTGCGTTCGAAATGAAACTTGGCGACGAACGGCGCCGCGCTCGCGCGCTCGGCTGCGATGCGCGTCAGAAGCTCGATGGCATCGCTGCGTTTCTGAGCGACCTGCCCCTGTGGCAACCACGCGCGCAATGGGGCGAGGTTTTTGGGTGCGAAGCCGGCGCCCTCCGCGTCCGCGAGTAAACGCGCGTAGCTGCGCTCCGCGTAGAACGTGGCTTTCGCCAGGCCAAGCAGCGTCCGCTGTGCCGCTTCGTCAATCACTTGGGCGGAGCGGGCCGCCTCCAGAGTGGCACGGATGTCGACCATGGCGACCGAGGCAGTGGCAACTCCGCCAGGCGATATGGCTTCGGCCACTGCAACCTCATCGTCGTCTTCGAGCCTGCCCTCCAGGAGATCGTGGAAGACCCGACCCACGCCGATCATCCCGTAGCGAGCGAGCTCGGCCGCGCGCAGCGCGCCCATGCTCGCGGCGCCGTACACCTGGATCCCGTGCGTCAGCGCCCACAGGATTTCCTTGTGCCAGACCGCGGGTACGTGTTCGAAGTGGCCGTCGATGATGGCAACCGCCCAGGGCTTCTCACGTGCCGCGCGGTACAAGTCGCCTTGCGCGACCGGCGGGCGATACTCCGCGTCGAGGTGCTCGAGCGCTTCGCTGGCGCTCAAGGTGGATCCCGTAAAAACGATGACTCGTGCCGTCATGCGGAGCTACGCCGAGAGCCGCGTGGCAGGGCGCTCCGCCGCGAGCGCGCGGAGCCCTGGGCGATAGCCGGGTACTTCGTCGAGCGGCTCGAGTCCGGGAATGATCACACGCACGACGGGGATCTCGAATTCGTCGCGCATCAAGTCGACCGCGACGACTTCTTCGATGCCGATGGCCGCGAGCTTCTGGCAGGCCAGTGCCACGTCTTCGTCCAGCCGCTCGTGGCGGAAGCTCGGCACCGAATGATAGTGAACTCTCCTCGAATTGGCGCTCAGGATGCGGGCGCGCCAGCGTGCCACGAAGCCCGGGCTACGGACATGGCGATAGCGCTCGCGGTCCGCGTCATCGCGACTTCCCGTGATGAAGGTGAGACGGCTCTGAGCGGCTTCTGTGACGGCGCGAAGCAGCGCGATCTCCCGCGCGGGGTGGCAGCCCATGCCTTGATTGGCATACATCGGGCGGAACGGATCGTCCCGGCGGTCGACGATCGAGCAAATGAAGCAGGGGATCCCCACATCGCTCGTGGCGTCCCACACACCGAGCGCGATGTCCGCCCGATACAGGCGCTCGAACAGCTCCTGGCAGCTCGGGTCGTCGACGCTGGTCAGCTCCACGAGCCGCTGTTCCGCCGCCGGTGTACGTCGAAACAACGTCGTGGCGTCGCGCTCCACCACTTCGCAGATGCCGTGGCAGATCGCTTCGAGGGGGTGATTTCCGGAAGCGAGACCGTTCGAGCTCATCACGAAACAGCCGCTGCCGGGTGGAAGCGGCAACGTGAAGTCCGTGTGCACCATTTCGTACGGTACCCACGCCGGCTTTCGCGAAAGTAGGTCGTGGCCCTCGACCCAGAGCATGCGCTGGTTTTCGTGAAACGTACTGACGGAGAGCCGCGGCAAGCGTCCGACGTCGACGACTTCGTGCGTGAAACGCAGGTCGTTGTAGGTGGCGTGTTTGAGCGGGCGCACGATACGCTCCGCGTGAAAGCTCTCGATGGCTTCCATGATCGCGGAAACCTTGGCCGCCACGAGCGAAAGCCCCTTGCCCTGAGTCACCGAGAGCGAACGCGCGTTCGGACGGTGCACGGCCACCACGGGCACATCCAGCCGATCGAGCCCGGTGATGTTCGCGACCCGTGTGACGCCCATCGCGCCGAGCATGGGCGTCACGCGCGCGAGCGTTTCTTCAGGGGCTATGGCGCGATGAGTGCCATCGACGAAGCGCTTGTGGATCGAGTCGATCAAAGCCGGCGGCCAGCCAGGGCCCTACTTCTTTTCGAATGGATTGGCTTGACGCAGGCCCGAGAGATTCACGAGGTAACACGCGATCAGCGCGCCACCCGGCTCCCCTGCGTCGCCTTCGTGCTTGTGTGCTTCGGTGTGCTTGTGAGCCTGGTGGGTGCTCTGCGCCGCGGCCTTGTTGGCCGATTTCGAAACGGACTCTGGAATCGCCGCGAGCGTGACGCCGCGCGAGAGCAACTCGTCCGTGAGCCAGCCCGCTTCTTCGGCGCTCACGCTGGCCTTCTTCCAGTCCTTTTCCGGCACGTAGTAGATTTTGCCGTCTTCCGTCGCGATCAGCAGATCATCTTTGACGATTTGAGGTTTGGTCATCGAACGTTCTCCCTCTTCAGGTGAATCAGACTGCACGAGAGTCGCAGGTGTATCGCGGAGCGCGGCGAGCAAGGCCTCACCGTCGGGCGTTCCGAGGCCGGTACAAGGATCCCAACCGGCGCGTGCCGGGTACTCCTTGCCGAGGCCGGGTTTGGCGTTGGAGCCTGAAACCACGTCCCGAAAAGTGCGTCGCACCTGGGGCGTATAAAACAGGGGCGGCAGGAAGCGCCGTGAGCCGAGCGCTTGGTTGAGCCGCGCGATCAGTCCTGCATAGAACGGGCTCGCCGCGCTCGTGCCGAACGAGACGGTGTTCAATCCGGCGATCCAGAGCCACACGCCAGACGAGCCCGCGGCGTTGCCCGCCACGTCCGGCAGCGCGCGCCCCTTTTTGGGATACTCCTCGAGGCTCGGCCCGGACTGCCAGGACGGGCGTGCGTTGAGCTGACTGAAGCCCCCGCCGCTGGCACCGTCGAAGGTGAAGTCG
>DATHEN010001208.1:0-5952 GCA_035318565.1 Polyangiaceae bacterium | reverse complement strand
ACCGAGCAGCCGATACCGTCCGTAGCCGAGCGCGGGCGCAGGTGCCTCTTGGCTCATGGCAGCCGGCTTTCGGCCGGATCGGGCTGCATGACGGCTTTCAGCCCTCGCTGGGGCCGTACATGGCTTCGGCGATCTCGAAGGTGGCGTTCTCGAGGCGCGAATACGCTTCGCGGATCATCGTGAGGTCCGAGGCCGCGCTCAGTGAATGTTGCAGCGCCGCAATATCCGAACGCACCGACTCGACCTTTTCGGGCGCGAGCAGATCCGCATAGCCTTCCAGAGCCTGCTGCGTCGTGTAGATCAAGGTGTCCGCCTGATTCTTCAGCTCCGCGAGCTCACGTCGCAGACTGTCCGTCTCCTTGAACTTCTCGCCTTCGTTGACCAGCCGCTGGATCTCGTCCTGGGTCAGGCCGCTCGTGGGCGTGATGCTGATGGCCTGCGTGCGACCGGTACCCAGGTCCTTGGCTTCGACCGACAGAATGCCATTGGCGTCGATGCGAAACGTCACCTGAACCTTCGGTACACCGCGCGGTGCGGGCGGAATACCGGTGAGCTCGAAGCGCGCCAAGCTGCGGTTGTCTTGCGCCATTTCGCGCTCGCCCTGCAGCACGTGGATGGGTACGAACGACTGATTGTCGACGCTGGTCGTGAAGATCTCGCCCTTCTCCGTCGGCACGGTCGTATTGCGCGGAATCAGCTTGGTGAACACGCCGCCGCCGGTCTCGACGCCGATCGCCAGCGGCGTCACGTCCAGCAGCAGAACTTCGTCGATTTCACCGCCGAGCGCGGCCCCCTGGATGGCCGCGCCCACCGCGACCACTTCGTCGGGATTCACCCCCTTGTGGGGGTCCCTGCCGAACAGCTCGCGCACGGCGCGCTGCACGGCCGGCATGCGCGTCATGCCGCCGACCAGCACGACCTGGTCGATCTGTTTGGGCGTCAGCTTGCCGTCGGCGAGCACCGCTTTGCAGGAGGTGATGGTGCGCTCCACGAGGTCGCGCGTCAGAATCTCGAGCTCGCTGCGCTTCATGCTGCGTTCGAGGTGCAGCGGACCCGAGGCGCTCGAGGTGATGAAGGGAACGTTGATTTCGGTCTCGAGCGAGGAGGAGAGCTCGTGTTTGGCGCGCTCGGCCGCTTCGCGCAGGCGCTGTAGCGCCGTGCGATCGGCGCGCAGATCCACGCCGTGGGTTTTCTGGAACTCGCTTGCGAGCAGATCGATGATGCGGACGTCGAAGTCCTCGCCACCGAGGTGCGTGTCGCCGCCCGTGGCCTTGACGTTGAAGACGCCGCCGGCAATCTCGAGGATCGAGATGTCGAACGTACCGCCGCCCAGATCGTACACTGCGATACGTTCGGCTTCCGTCCTGTCGAGTCCGTAAGCGAGCGCCGCCGCGGTGGGCTCGTTCAGAATGCGTTTGACCTCGAGGCCCGCGATACGGCCCGCGTCCTTGGTAGCCTGGCGCTGCGCGTCGTCGAAGTACGCGGGCACCGTGATGATCGCGTCCGAAACCGGTTCGCCGAGGTACGATTGCGCGACCTCTTTCATCGTCGCGAGCACCATGCTGGAGACCTCGGGCGGCGAGATCTTGCGTCCGCGCACGTCGATCCAGGCGTCGCCGTTTTCGTGGCGCACGATCCGGTACGACACCGAGTCGCGCTGCTTGACGACGTCCGGCGAATCGTAACGCTGCCCCATCAGGCGCTTGACCGCGTGCACGGTGTTCTCGGGATTCGTCGTGGCTTGACGCTTGGCTATCTGACCCACCAGGCGTTCGCCCGAGCTCGAGAACCCGACGATCGACGGCGTGGTGCGAGCGCCCTCTGCATTGGGGATCACTTTCACGTCGGATTCACCCGTCGCGCTCGTCCCCTCCAGCACCGCGACGCAAGAATTCGTCGTCCCCAGATCGATGCCGATGATCTTACCCATGGCTAGGCGAGAAGCTTACTCCCCCGTCGCCATGAACAAAAGCGGCGCTCGCATGCGACAGCGCCTTGAGTGCATGTATGCCGAACGCCGACCTCGAGGTCGACTGTGCCCTCTCGCTTCGAGGGAGCGCCCGCTACTTGGTCGCAGGTTTGGCCACAACCACCATGGCCGGGCGAATCAAGCGGTCCCCCATGCGGTAGCCCGCCTGCACCTCGGACGCGACGCTGCCCGGGGGGTATTCGTCGGTTTCGAGCTGCTGGATGGCCTCGTGCACCGAGGGATCGAAAGCCTGCCCCACAGTGGCGAGGCGCTCGACGCCCAGCTTGCCCAGGGTATCGACGAACTGCCGCATCACCATGCTGATGCCGTCCGCCAGGGATTGTACGTCCTTGGCGGAGCCAGCGTGCTGCGCGGCGCGCTCCAGATTGTCGAAGACGGGCAACATGTCCCGCAGCATGTCCTCGCGCGCACGCCGCTCGAGATCCTGAGCTTCGCGCCGAGCACGCTTCCGGTAATTGTCGAAATCGGCGGCGGTGCGCAGGAGCTGATCGCGGGTCTTCGCGATCTCCTGCTGGGCGGCCTCGAGTGGGTCTTTCTCCTCGGGCTGTTCGCCTTCGGGCTCGCTCGTGGCCTGACCATTGCCGTCCGTAGCCGAAGGCTCGTTTTCCTTCGGCTCGCCCGCGGCGTTGTTGGACTCTGACTTGCGGTTCTCTGCAGACACTTTTGGGGCGGTACTATAATCACTTGGGCCCGAATGCCAATCACTCGCGCGTGGGGTCACTGGCAGGCGCGCCGGGCAACAGCTTTGGCGGAAGCTCGCTGCAGCGTGCCTGGCGCAGGGCGGTGAGCACGCCGCCGGTGGAGCGGTCGTCGCCGGCGGCGGCCGACGGATTGGGGGAAAACCAGCTATCTATCGGCAACTCCAGAACCCAGAAGTGCGGCGCGGGATCCAGGGCCAGCAGCGGCTTGTCCGGGGCGGGCGCGCGACCATAATTCGTGCTCTCGAGCCAAAAGCAGTAACCCTCGCTGCGCGGAGCGAACAGGTGAGTGCGGCCCGCTTCGAAGCGCACCTCGAGCCGTTCCAGCACGCTGCCCTGGGCATCGCGCGCCTCCAAGGTGCGAGGCCCGGCCGCGACCCGAGTCTCGAGCCCGGCCCGCGAGCTCTCCGCGCTCGTGGGCTGTACCGTCCCCAGCGGCTCACCATCGAGCCAGACGCTGAGCTCCGTCGCGCTCAAATTGACGACGCGCAGACTCGGGTAGTGAAGCGGGTGCAGCAGCCAGGCCATGGCGAAGGCCAAAAGCGCTCCCGCGCCGAGCCACGGACTCGGCAGATCGAGCGGAGCACGCTCCAGCGTCGGCACCGAGCCATGACGCGCTGCCAGCGCAGCTGCAAAATCCGGATTTCGACAGGCGAGCTCGAGCTTCGAAATGAAGCGTACCGCCGCGCCCTCCGCTCGACACGCGGCGGGCGGGTGCTCGGTCGGAAGGCGCCGCAGCGCGAGCACGAACGCCAGCAGCGCCGGCCCGAGTGAACCGAGCACGACCACGAGCGCATAAGCCGCGAACGACATGCGTTCGAAGAGCACGGGCAAGACGCCCGTCAGTGTCAGCGCCATCAAGCATGCCGCCACCGAAAAACTCAGCGTGCGCGTGCGCAGCCGGCCCCAACGCAGATCGCACGTCGCACAATACGGCACGACCAGCGGCTCGGAGTCGGCCCGCCGCAGCACACGCGAGGTGCTGGGAGGCGACGCGCAGCAGGCGCAAAGCGGCGGTAGATCGAGCTGGCCCGCTCGGAGCGCGACCACGTAGACGCGCCGCGCGGACCCCGCGTGAAATGCGCTCTGCCCCTCGTCCGGACTCGTGGCTCGCGATACCGAGGATTCGCCCGCTTCTGCCATGCTGCTCCGGGCGAATCAGGCCGCTCGGGAGAATCGCAATCGGCTCGTGTCTAGACCGCACAACTCGAGCACGGACGCGCTATAGCTCACTTCCGCCGCGCTCCCAAGCGCGCGCGCCGCCCGCAGCCAACCTCGCGTTTCATGACCGAATTGAACGAGCCCCAGACCGAAGCGGTTCTGCACGAGCAGGGACCGCTCCTGGTGTTCGCGGGCGCGGGCAGCGGCAAGACCCGCACGATCGTCTTTCGTATCGCCAACCTGATCGCCGAGCACCGAGTCCCGCCCTACCGCATATTGGCCGTCACCTTCACGAACAAAGCCGCGGGTGAAATGCGCGAGCGCCTCGAGCAGCTCGTGGGCGGTGAGATCGCACGCGATCTGTGGGTCGGGACATTCCACTCCGTGTGCGCGCGCCTGCTGCGTCGCTATCACGCGGAGGTCGGGCTGGTGCGCGAGTTCGTCATCTACGACGAAGCGGATCAGAAGGCGATGATGACGCGCATCCTGCGCGAAACCGGCATAAACGATCGCGAGTATCCGCCCAAGTACGTGCTGAGCCGCATCCACGCCGCCAAGCGCGATGCGCTGGGTCCGGCGGAGGTGGGTCTGAGCCACGGTTTCGACGTCACGCTGCTCGATCTGTACCGGGCCTATCAGCGCGCGTTCACCTCGGCCGGCGCCGTGGATTTCGAGGACTTGCTGCTGCACGTCATGCGCATCGCCGAGGATCCGGCCAGCAACGCCGGCGAGGAGCTCCGCCGGCGGTTCCGCTACGTCTTGGTCGACGAGTTTCAGGACACCAATGCCGTGCAATACCGGCTCGTGAGCGCGCTCGCGCGGGAGAGCCAGAACCTGTGCGTGGTGGGCGACGACGATCAGTCCATCTACCGCTGGCGCGGCGCGGACGTGCGCATCATCCGCGGTTTCCAGCGCGACTTTCCGAACGCGTTGGTGGTCAAGCTCGAGCAAAACTACCGCTCGACCGCGAACGTCGTGGCCGCTGCGCTCGGCGTGATCGAACCGTCTCCGGTGCGAGAGCCGAAGCGCCTGTGGACGGCCGCAGACGCCGGCGATCCGGTGCGCATCCGCACGGTGCGCGACGAACGCGAAGAGGCGACTTACGTGGCGCGCTCCGTGCGCGCCGAGCTCGATCGCGGAACGCGCGCCAGTGAGATCGCGATCTTCTACCGCATTCACGCACAGTCCCGCGTGATCGAAGAGGCGTTCCGCGCCGCCAATCTGCCGTACCAGATCATCGGCGGCATGAAGTTCTTCGAGCGCGCCGAGGTCAAGGATCTGCTCGCCTATTTGCGCTTGATCGAGAATCCGCGCAGCGACGCCGATTTGATGCGCATCATCAACGTGCCCGCGCGCGGCATCGGCAACAAAACACAGGAGCTCTTGCTGAGCGTCGCTTCGGAAAATACGCTGAGCGCGTTCCAAGCGCTCGGCCCGATTCTGGAGAGCGACCGGGTGGCGAGCGCAGCCAAGGGAAAGCTGGAGCGCTTCCGCACGTTGATCGAGCGCTTTCGAGAGCAAGCTCAACGGCTTTCCGTGCACGAGCTCGCCAGCCTGGTCGTCGACGAAACCGGCTACCGCCAGGCCCTGCACGACGCGGACAGCGCGCAAGCCGACGCCCGGCTCGAGAACGTCGCAGAGCTGCTCGGTTCGATCGCCGAATACGAGAATGAAGCGCACCTGCTCGGCGAACAACCGAGCCTGCAAGCGTACCTCGAACGCGTCTCGCTCGTCGCGGCCATCGACGCGGCCAAGGACATGCCTGCCGTCAACATGATGACCGTGCACAGCGCCAAGGGCCTCGAGTTTACGACCGTGTTCCTCACGGGCATGGAGGAAGAGATCTTCCCTTACCGCGCCATGGAATCGGACGAGCTCGAGGATCTCGACGAAGAACGCCGCCTGGCGTACGTGGCCATCACGCGCGCGCGAAAACGGCTGCACATCATTCACGCCTCCGTGCGCACTTTGTTCGGGCGCACGCGCTACCAGGTGCCGAGCCGTTTTCTCCAGGACATCCCCCGGGAGGTCGCCGTGCGCGAAGGCAGCGGCTGGGCACCCTCCGCACCCAGCGGCCGGCCCGCTCCCATCCGCCGCGAGCGG
>DATHEN010001207.1:0-2141 GCA_035318565.1 Polyangiaceae bacterium | reverse complement strand
GGGGCTCGCTCGGGGTCGCCGTGAGCAAGATGTTGCCGGGCTTCAAATCGCGATGCACGACGCCCACGTCGTGCGCAGCGGAGATCGCCGAAGCAATCGGCACGAAAACGTCCACGATCTGTTCGAGCGAGAGCGGCGCGCGTTCGCCCAAGTACTGCGCGAGATTGAGCCCCTCCAGGAAGTCCATGACCAGGTAGTGCGTGTCGCCTTCCTGCCCCACATGGAAGACGCTGACCACGTTGGGATGTCGCACCTGGGCGGCCGCTTTGGCCTCACGCATGAAGCGAGCGAGCCCGTCACTGTCATGCGGCCGGCTGTGAACGATCTTGACCGCTACGCGACGCCCGAGCTGGACGTGCACGGCCTCGTAGACAGCGCCCATGCCGCCCGTGCCCACGCAGCGATTCAGCTGGTATGGGCCCAGCTGGCGGCCCTCCATGGACGACATCGCCACAATCATACTTGCCCGGCGCTCCCCGGCCACGGACAATCCCGGGCTCGGTATCCCCGAACCTCTTGAGAGTCTTGAAAGTGCGGGCGTTGTTGGGCGCTTCAGATGATTGAACGGGATGGTCAGACTTGGACAAACCGGTCCGGAAGCGCTCCGGCGGACGTGCCGCTACCCCGACCGCACCTGTTCCTGGTGCTCGAATGTGAGCGCCCGGCCATCGGTGGCGCGCGCTGGGACCTCACCGATGTAGACGAGGTGATCGTCGCGCGAGCCTCCGAGCGCAGCTTCGAACGCCGTAGTTTGTCGGGCACGCGCCAGCTCGTGATCGGCCTACCCGACAAATGGCTGTCCTCTCTGCACGCGCGGCTGCTCGGCGGCGCCGAAGGTTGGACGCTGCAGGACGCAGGGTCGACCAACGGCTCGGCGATCAACGGCAACCCGGTCACGCGCGCCCCTTTGAACGACGGCGACGTGATCGAGCTCGGCCACACCGTCTTCGTGTTCCGGGCTGCCGCGCCCACCCCGCGCAATACCGCGCGCGATGTCGATCTCGCGAGCACCGAGGACGCGGCCGTGTTCCGCACTACGAGCCCGACACTCGAGCGCGAGTACCAGACCGTGCAGCGTCTGGCGGCCTCCGACGTGCCCGTGATTCTGCTCGGTGAGACCGGCACGGGTAAGGAACTTCTGGCGCGCGCGCTCCACGCACAGTCTGGCCGCGAGGGCAGCTTCGTCGCCGTCAATTGCGGAGCATTGCCGGAGAATCTCGTCGAAACCCAGTTGTTCGGTCACGTGCGCGGCGCGTTCACGGGAGCCGTTCGCGACGAGCTCGGACTCGCGCGCAGCGCCGACCGCGGCACGCTGCTCTTCGACGAGATAGACGAGCTCGCACCGGCCGCGCAGATCACCCTGCTACGGTTTCTGCAAGAGAAACAGGTTCTGCCCGTGGGCTCGGCGCGACCAATCTCCGTCGACGTGCGGATCATAGCGGCCACACATGCCCCGCTTCACGAGCTCGCTGAACAGGGCGACTTCAGAACGGACTTGCTCGCCCGCCTCGACGGCTTCTCGTACGCGCTGCGTCCGCTTCGTGAAAGAAGAGAAGATCTGGGAACGTGCATCGCCTCGATCCTGCGGAAGTCCGGCCAAACAGCGACCGTCACGCGCATCTCGGTGGCGGCGGCGCGCGCGCTGATTGGCTACGACTGGCCGCGGAACATCCGCGAGCTGGAGCAATGCCTGGCTCGCTGCGCATCGCTCGCCGAAGAAGGCGAGCTGCGTTCGCGCGATCTGCCTCCAGCGATCGTTGCTCCGCGCTCGTCCTTCACTGCGGCACCGAAGCAGAAGTGGTCCGCCAAAGATGCGGCGCAGCGCCTCGAGCTCATTGCCTTGCTGCAAACGCATCGAGGCAACGTCAGCGAAGTCGCGCGTGCGCTCGGCAAAGCACGCATGCAAGTTCATCGCTGGCTCCGCAAGTTCGGCCTCGATCCCGATGCATATCGCGGCTGATCTCGCGCCAAGGTTGGCAGTGCACTGCCACTTTTGACACTCTGCCTCACTCGCGCGCTTGCGGAACGCGGCGCGTCCACGCCAGTTTCACGCATTGTCGCTGGCTGCGTCCGCGGGTATGTGACTTGCCTACGGGCGGCCGGAAAGCGGAGGAACGATTGATGACCAAGTTTGGGGCGCT
>DATHEN010001206.1:0-3089 GCA_035318565.1 Polyangiaceae bacterium | reverse complement strand
ACTGAACCGAAGCCACAAGTTCGACAGGCACGAGGGCGGAACGAACTCAACGTCAGTCGACTGGCATCGAGGTACACACCGAAGGTATCCGCTTCACCAGCGCGTGTAGCGGCGTGAGAGCGGTGGGCGCAGGCTTGCGTTGTGACGACGGCGCACTCAGCTCGACGCAGACTGCTTTTCGGGCGACGCGCTCGTGTCGAGCGGATCGATCGGGACGTCGATGGTGCCGAACTCTGCAGCAAGCTGGTTGGCATCGAGCCGTTGTCGCGTGCGCGCCCAGAAGAGCGGCGCAAGCTCGATCATGCGGTCCGCGGGCCACTGCGGCACGAGGCGAATCAAGCAGCGCAGGTGCTCCTCGGGATCGTGTCGGTGCAACCGTGCCGAGGCGACCAGCGAGTACAGCGTGGCTGTGCTCCTGGCGTGATCGTCGCTGCCGCAGAAGAGCCAGGCTTTTCTGCCGAGTGCGATGGCTTTGACTCCGCGCTCAGCTCCATTGTTAGTAAGCACGAGCCGACCGTCATCGAAGAATCGTGTGAGGGCATCCCGCTGGTTGTTAGCGTATTCGAGCGCGGTGCGTGCGTAGCCGCGCTGATCTGCAAACTGAACGCGCTCTTGCTCGACCCACGCCAAGAAGCCATCGACGTGCACGCGCAAGTGCTGCTGGCGCAGTCGCTTTATCTCCGAGGGCGGCTTGTCTCGCCACGATTCGTCGAGTTCGAAGATGCGGCCCAGTCGCGCGAGCCCTTCGCGTCCGACGTCGCTCTTTGCAACGGCGGCTTCCCAGAACCGTCTACGACAGTGGTACCAGCACCCGACCTCGACCCGCATACAGCCGTCGTGCTCGAGATCCGGCGCTTTGCGCGCGAGCTCTTCTTCATCGGCGAACAGCAGGTTGAAAACGCTCTTGGCGTCGGCCTGCACGTGACCACTGAAGCCACGAAAACGTCGGTAGATCGCCGGGCCGTTCTCCTTCTCGAGGTACTCGTACAGGATGTGATCGCGATCGGCGATCATCACGAGAAAGTGACTCTTCTGGCAGGGACCACGGCCCTTTTCGTGACTGTAGATCGGCTGCACCGACACGCCGGTCGCGTCCGTGGAGATGCAGAACGCCGTGGCCAGCGCGTGTTTGTGCATGGCCTTGACGACTGTCTCGGCGAGTTTGTCACCAATGTGCTTCTTCCATCGGCCCAGCGTCGCGCGGTCGATGCTGACACCGTCGCGACCGAAGCTGTCTTCGATGCGGAACAGCGGCAGGCCCTTGCCGATGTTCTCCATGATCACGTGCGCCGCGAGCGATGGTGCAGCGATGGCCCCGGGCAGCATCTCGGCTGGCGCGGGCGTCGTGATGACGTCGGTGTTGCCTTCGGCGTCGACAGTCTTGTAGCGCACGCGCGCGATGATCACTCGCCGCTTGCTGGCCCGCTTGTGTGCGATCGTGACGCGCTCTTCGAAGCCATGTCGTACGCACTTACCTTCCTGCACCAGCGTTTCCAGATGCGGGTCAGCGATTTCGACGCGCTCCTCCTCGAGCGGCAGCGATCGCAAGTCGCGCCGACCCGTGCCGCGATTCTTCGCGCGCTTGCCACGCGGCTTGCCGTCGCTTGCAGGCTGCTCATCGGGCGCTGCGCTGTCGTTGTGCGCGATGCCAAGTGTGCCGGCGAGCGCGTCGAGCTGGCGCAGCTTCTCGGCAAACTCCAGCCTCAGCTGCTGTTCATTGTCAGCGCGCTCGGCCTTGGCGATGAACAGGCGGCGCTTCCACAGCTCCAGCTCCTGACGCAGCCGCTCGTGCGATGCTCGAAGATTGTCGCGCTCCTTCTCGAGCTCCGCGATGCGCTGCTCGGCAGCCGCGCGCTCCGCAGCAAGCAGCGCTTGCAACTCTGCCACCGAGGTCGGCATCGCCTGTTCTGCCGGTCCTGAGTCGCGTGCACTCACGAGTGTTCTCATCACACATGAGATCGCTTCATTCCAGTGCTTTTTACGGACTCATGACGATTTCAGTGCACGCGTGGACTACGTCCGCGACGTGGCTTCGGCGCAGGCTCCAGAGCGATCCCATCAAGCAGGTCGTCGAGCTCGCGTTCGCTCAGCTCGATGCTCTTGCAGTCCGGAAGCAGACTGTCAGGCACACGAAACACGTGACGATCGAGCCTTTTGTAGAAAAGACAAAGCCCAGTCCCATCGAAGAACAGGATCTTCAGCGAGCTCTTGCGCTTTCCGAAGAATACGAAGAGCGCGCCGCTGCGAGCTGCACGTCCGATTTGCTCTTCAACCAAGCCAGCCAAGCGATCGAATCCCCACCTCAAGTCGATCGGAGCAAGGCCCACAAAGAACTCGACGCCGCTCGGAATCACGACCGTGCTCCCCACTCAGCAGCAGCCAACGCCTGCAACACCATCGACAAGGCAGCGCGGTCTGTGTCGGCGGCAACTTCCACGCGGGCTCGTCCGACCTGGACAACGATCGGTGTGCCTTGAACGCGTTTCCCATCGCCGTCCGTTCTTCGAACGACTCGCGCCAACCGCACCGGCTTCGTCGGACCCGCGGCATCACCCGTACGCTTCAGCTGGCTCGACCACCAGTACAGCCGCGTCGCCGAGTAGCCTCTCTGTTCGCAGAACTGACGCGCAGTCAGGCCGCTCGCGCGCCACGCCGCAACCTCACTCGACCAATCTCTCTCCTTCGACATGCCACTCAGCTTGTGCGGCATCGAGTGGCACCGCTACACGGGCCGGTGAAGCGCATACGATCGGTGTGCAACCCGCGCGCTACGGACCGCAGACGTCGTACACGAGAGTTGCCTCGGCGATGCTCACTGCGCCGATAGTGCAACCTCGAGGTCCGAGACGATCGGTGTCAGCCTGTTGGGCGCGTTCGGTGTGAGCGTGAGCGGCCCGGCCAGCTGCGTCCACGCCGCCGAATTGGTCTCGAAGCCAACGGCCAGTCAGCTCTCGGTCGCCAGCGGGGGAGTGTCAGACTGTTCCGCACCCCTCACAGTAGCTCCATCACAGTCCGGATTGCGGGCAACACGAACGAGCCAATGGCGAGGATCACAGACACTGTGGTCCGCCACATCCCTACCGGATGGA
>DATHEN010001205.1:0-6246 GCA_035318565.1 Polyangiaceae bacterium | reverse complement strand
GGAATACACGAGCTCTCACCACGAAGGTCTCAAGCTCTGCGTCCAGTACTGGCATTTCCTCGGTGCCGTGTGGCTGGTGTTGTTTGCTGCGCTCCACTTGGGCAGCCGATGACGACTCTGTATTGGGACTTCTTCGGCGGCAGGGCCGAAGGCACGGCCAAGCACTTTCAGAAACACCTCGACGAGTTTCTGCAGAAGAACGCCTGCACCGGCTCCACCACGGGCGTCGAGTCGAACGGCGACGGCCAGTATTCGGTATTCTGCCGCGCTCCTTCCGACCACGTGGCGGCCATTCAACGCACCCTCAAGCCACAGCGCGCTGTAGCTGGCGAGGGTCGTTAGCCGCGCCCGCTGATCACGGCGCCCGCTCTGCCAAGAAGCGCAGCGCGGCGGCCACCGTGACGGTGAGCGCGGCCAGGCCCGGGGAGTCGGCGTTCGGGCGGTAATAGACGTAGTCGCGCGCAATCACGTCGAAGCGAGCCAGGTGACGAAACGTACTCAAATGCGCGCCCGCTTCGAGCCGGAGCGCCGCTTCGGGTTCCGGGATTTCCTCGGCGATTGGCCGGCCATAGCGGCGCATCACGGCATCCACGGCCGCTAACGGCAACTCGTACACGTGTTGCACCGCCTCCCCGGTCGCGGCGGCGTGCTCACTGGCGCGCGTATCGCGCACGCGCACCACCGCGAGCAACAGCGTCGCATCGCGCTCGGTCAGATAGGTGCGTTCGAGCTGGCCGTGCTCGGCGCCCAGCTCCGACAGCAGCAGTCTCGGCGTCACGCCGGCGTTTCGTTCGTGGCTGGCTTTGCCGGCAGATTGGCGGCTTCCCGCTCTGCGGCGCGCGTCACCAGCTCGGCGATCTGTTTGGCAAAACGCACCGGATCCTCGATCGGGCTGCCTTCAGCCAGCAGCGCCTGATCGTACACGATCTCGATCCATCCGCTGACCTGCGCCGAGTCCGGTTGTTTGTCGACGAGCTCTCCGAGGCTCCGCAACAACGGATGCTGCAGATTGATCTCGAGGATGCGCTTGGTGTCCGGCACCTCCATGCTGCGCGCCCGCAAGATGCGTTCGAGATGCGGCGGCAGCCCGCCCTCGGGATTGACCAGACAGGCGGGCGAATCGGTGAGCCGCTCGGACGGACGCACGTCGCTCACCCGCTCACCGAGCACGCTCTTGAAGCGCGCCAGCACCGGCTCCCGCGCGCTCACCTCGGCCGCGCTCGGGGCCGGCTTCTCGAGCTTCAAGTCCGCGGTACTGGCAGACAGCAGCGGCTTGTTCCGGTACTCGCCGAGAGCCTCCACGACGAACGGATCCACGGGCTCGGTCATGAACAGCACCTCGTAGCCGCGCGCGTTCAGCGCTTCGAGGTGCGGTCCGCTCTCCAGCACTTTGCGCGACGGACCGGCAGCGTAGTAGATGGCCGGCTGCCCTTCGGGCATGCGATTCACGTAGTCATCGAGCGTGGAGAGCCCCGGCTCTCTGGAGCTCTCGTAACGCAGCAGCGCGGCGATGCGCTCTTTCGAATCGAGCTCGAAGTACACGCCCTCCTTGAGCACGTTGCCGAAGTTCGCCCAGAACTTCAGGTAGTCGTCCTTGCGATCGCGGGCGAGCTCTTCGAGCAAGTCGAGCGACTGACCGGTGACCTGTTTGCGAATGGTTTTCACGGCGCGCGAGTCCTGCAATATTTCGCGCGAGACGTTGAGCGGCAGATCCTCCGAGTCGATCACCCCGCGCATGAAGCGGAGCCAGCGCGGCACCAGCTCCTCGCAGTTATCCATGATGAGTACGCGCCGCACGTGTAGCCGCACACCGTGTTTCACTTCGGGGTCGAACAAATCGAACGGCTTGCGACCGGGCACGAACAGAAGGCCCACGAACATCTGCGTGCCTTCGATGCGAAAGTGCCGGTACGCGAGCGGCGGTTCCCAGTCATGCGTGAGGTGTTTGTAGAACTCTTCGTACTGCGCCTTCTCGAGGTCCTTGGCCGGGCGTTGCCAGAGCGCGCTGGCGCGGTTGATGCTCTCGAACGTGGTGCGCTTGCGCTTCACTCCGCCTTCCTCGACCTCCTTCTCGACGCCGAGCTCGATCGGATAGTTGATGTAATCGGAGTACTTTTGCACGAGCGTGCGCAGCCGCGACTCTTCCAGGAATTCGCGCTGATCGGGCTTGAGCTTGAGCGTGATGCGGGTGCCCCGCTCGGCGCCTTCCGCGGGCGTGACCTGGAAGTCCTGTTTGCCTTCGGACGCCCACGTATGGGCTTCATTGCTGCCCGCCGCGCGGCTGACCACACGCACCTCGCTCGCCACCAGGTACGCGCTGTAAAAGCCCACACCGAACTGGCCGATCAGCCCGAAATCGCCCGAAGTCTGCTTGGCTTGCTGAAGCTTTTCCGCGAATTCGCGCGACCCCGACCACGCAATCGTACCGAGGTTCCTGGCGAGCTCCTCGCGGCTCATGCCGATGCCGTTGTCCTCGATGGTAAGCGTCCCCTCCAGCGGATCGGCGCTCAACTGGACGCGCAGCTGCTCTCCCTCGCCGAGCAGCTCGGGTTCGCTGAGGCTGCGAAAGCGTAGCTTGTCGAGCGCATCCGATGCGTTCGAGATGAGCTCGCGCAAAAAGATCTCTTTGTGGCTGTAGAGCGAATTGACGACGAGCTTCAGGACCTGCGCCACTTCGGCTTGAAAAGGCTGAACTACCGGCTCTTCCATGTATTATTCCCTGTTTCGAGGCACACGTTGTACGCTTGAAAGCTTGCGTCAAGAGCTCGCCTCACGGGGCGAGCGCGGTCTGGCGGTAGCCTGCGCCTGCCTTCGTGTAGAGCACGCGGTCGTGCAGGCGGTGCTCGCGCCCGATCCAAAATTCGTAACTGGACGCGATGATGCGATAGCCACCCCAGTGCGCCGGTCGCGGGATCTCGGCGCCAGCATAGCGCACCTCGACGGCAGCGTACTCGCGGGTCAACGCGCCGCGCTCCGCAATCGTCTGACTCTGAGGCGACGCCCACGCGCCGAGCTGGCTCTGCCGCTCCCGGCTCCGGAAGTACGCGTCCGATTCGGCGGCCGACAGCGCTTCCACCCGCCCTTCGATGCGCACCTGGCGGGCGAGGCTCGTCCAGTGGAAGAGCGCCGCGACGAAGGGGTTCTCTTCGAGCTCCCGACCCTTGCGACTCGAGTAGTTGGTGAAAAAACGAAGGCTACCGTCACTCAGACCTTTGTAGAGCACGACCCGCGCCGAGGGCCGACCGGAGGCCGTGCAAGTGGCCAGCGTCATCGCGTCGGGAAACGGGTCGGCGGCAGCCACCGCCTCGTCGAACCAGCCAAGAAACACCTTCAGCGGCTCGGGTCCGAGTGAGAATTCGGAAGACATGCCCGCCGGCTCTAGCATTTCGGACGGGCCGAGCGCCCGCCGCAATCGCGCTTGCTTCCGCCCGCGCCAGCGCGGCACCATGGCCGGCAGTGCCAAGCATGCCCAGGAGGAAGCCGGCGTGGTCTGCCCGGTGGGTGGTCGCCGCGCTGGGCGGGCTCTCTGCGCTCGCTGCTCTGCCGGCTCACGCCGCCCGGTCCAAGCCGGTTTCCAGCGCGGAAGCCCCAGCGTCCGCCAGCGCCGCCCCGATGGACAGCACACCGGCGCCGAGCGCCGCCCCGGCAGTGAGCGCAGCTCCGGCGCCCAGCGCAGCTCCAGCGCCCAGCGCAGCTCCAGCGCCCAGTGCCGTTCCCAATCCGGCCTCCGCGCCGAGCGCCCGACCGTCACGCAAAACAAGCAAGGCCCCGCCGCCCGCGCCATCCGCTGCTGCTCCGCCTCCAGCGGCGAGCGCCGCCCCGCCCCCCGGCAAAGCGGTGGACGTACGGCTCAATGAACGCGTGCTCTTCCGGATCTACGCGGGACACGGCGCCCAAACCGCCGAGCAGCGCGCTCAAGCCGCAGAGGAAGCCCTCGATTCGACCGATGTCGAGCCCGAAGAAGTGCGGGTCGAGCAGCAGTACGACGTGGCCGTGATCTTCGCCGGCAAGGTTCCGGTCGTACAACTCTACGAGCGAGACGCAGCGCTGGCGGGAGACGCCTCGCTCGATGTGCACGCGGCGACGACCGCCGCTCAGATTCGCGAAGCGCTGCGGTCGGAACAGAAGCGCAGCGCCATCGCGAGCACGGTGTTTTCTTTTTCGCTCGTGATCTTTTTTGGTCTGCTGGCGCTGTATTTGATCCGCAAGGTGGGCGACCTCGCGGCGCGTGCCCGCGCGTTCATTCACGATAATCCGGATCGCATCCCGGCGCTGCGCGTGCAGTCCATCGAGGTAATCCGTCCCGCGCTGCTGCGAGGCGTCCTGCAAGCCGCCCTGGGCCTCGGCAGGTGGGTGTTGCAGTTCGGCATCGCTTACGGCTGGCTGGTGTTCGCGCTCTCCTTGTTCGCGGCCACGCGCGCCTACACCGAGCGCCTGACCGGCTTCGTCACGACGCCGATCGCCGCTCTGCTCGCGCGCTTCGCGGCCTCGCTGCCGGTGCTGCTCGTGGCCGGCATCGCCGCGGCCGCCGTGTACGTGCTCGTGCGCTTCGTCGGGCTTTTCTTCGCCGGAGTCGCGCGCGGAGAAACGCACCTGCCGTGGCTTCCAGCGGACCTCGCGGCACCCACCAGCTTCCTGTTGAGAGCGTCGATCGTGGTAGGAGCGCTGGTGTTCGGCGCGCCGGTCGTGACCGGCGATCCGGAAGGCGCGCTGGCGCGCAGCGGCGCCGTGCTGCTCGGCGCGCTGGCGCTCGCGAGCACGCCGCTTCTGGCCTGCGGAGTCACCGGTGCAGCATTCGTGTTCCTGCGCCGCTTGCGCGTCGGGGACTATACGGAGTTCGGTGGGCGATCGGGCCGCGTACTCGAGATTGGCCTACTCGAAGTGCGGCTCGAGGACGCGCAGGGTTGCGAGGTGCGCGTGCCGCATCTCTTGTCATTGATCCATCCAACGCGCGTGCTCGGGGCGGCGCCGCCGGTGAGCATCGAGCTATCGGTGCCGACACAACCGCTGCGCCGGAACATCCGCGAGCTCTTGCTCGAAGGCATCGCCGGCGTGGGTGACGATCCGACCGTCGAAGTCGTCAGCATCGACGCTCACGCCGTGCGCCTGCGTCTTTCGGTGCGCTCGGCCGATGCGGCTGCCAGCGCGCTCCTTCAAGCACGAGCGCTCGACGTGTTGAGCAATGACAACAAGCCCGTGCGGCCCGCGCCAGGCATCCCGCGCACCTCGTAAACACGCCACTTATCGCAGCGGATCGTGGCGCGAACGCGCACTGTGCGCACGTTCGCGCGCACGTGCTCGCGAAGCTCCGCCGGCCTGCGGCGAGCAATGTTATGTGGAGCGAGGAGCTGCCATGCGCATGCAACGTTTGTATTGGATCTTGCTAGGCCTGCTGCTGGCGGGATTCTTATTTTACCAGCACGGTCTGGAGCTCACCTATCCTGCGCCTTGGCCGGACGAGGGTCTGTTCCTGTGGCAGTCGCTGGCGTTCCGGGACACGGGCACGCTCCTGGCGCCGGAGCTGTGTGAGAAGCGCGATATCTTCTTCATGCCGCCCGGTTACATGCTCGTGCAGGGCCTGATCTTCAAGCTCACCGGGTTTTCACTGCCGTGGGCGCGGCTGCTTTCGGCGCTGCACGTGTGCGGTACCATCGGGTGTTTTGCCTATCTGGCACGCCGCTTCGAGGCGCGCTTTGCGCATCTGCTCTTGTTCGCGGCTTTCCTGTGCAGCCCCATCGCTCACTTGGCCGGCAATACGGCGCGCATGGAGACACTCGTCGTACTCACCGGCGCCGTCGGGCTGGTGTTGCTCGTACGCGCGCGTCTCGTAGGCGGCTTCGCGGTGCTCTCGCTCGCCCCGCTGGTCCATCCGAACGGTTTGTTCGTCGTCTTGCTGGGAATTCTCTACGTGATCGGAAAAGCCATCCAGCGCGGGCTCGTGCGCACCGCGCTGGATAGCGGAGAATTTGCCGTGATCGTCGCGCCGCGCGCGCGAATTTTCGGCTTTTCCATGCGCCGCTGGGAAGCCGCGCTGCTGATCGGTGTCGCGCTCTCTTGGCTGGCATTTTTGATCTACTTCACGCGTCACTGGAACGCGTTCGTCTGGGATCTGGCGCTGCAACTTCACTGGAAGCAAAACACGTCACCCATGCTGCTGCAGCGTCTCCGCCAGCCGGGACACTTGCCGTTTGCGCTTTTGTTCGGCGCGTCCGTGCTTCCCGCGCTGCGCTTCGCGCCTCGCTGCTT
>DATHEN010001204.1:0-3715 GCA_035318565.1 Polyangiaceae bacterium | reverse complement strand
GCTTACGTCACGCTCGAGCTCTCGGGAGTGTTCTTGTTCTGGACCTCCAACGCCGCAGTCGAGGCGTCGGTGGTCGCGGGGGGACAAGAGAGCGTGGTGGATCTGCAAGAGGGTTACAACGCCGTCGGTTTCGGCAGTGGCGGGGGCGATCTCGGCGCCACGCTGCTCGAGCTCCGACTTTCGTCTTGAAGGGTGGAGTCATGAACGAGCCTATTGCTGCAATCCGTCAACACTCTCGACGCTCATGGCGTATTCACGGGGTCGGACGGCCTCCGCCAAGATCCGCCTCCCCTACCAGGTGGGACGGATCGCCGGCAGTCGACCTTCATGCAAGCCGCGCAGGGCGCGGGTCAGATCCGAGCGCAAGCGGTCGACGGCGGACGCGCCGATGATCTCGCCCCACTCCGTTTCGAGCTCCGCGTAGATTGTCTCCACGGCGGCCAGCAGCCGCCCGCCCTTCGCCGAAAGCTCGAGGAGCTGGCGGCGTGCATCCTCCGGGTCTTCGCTTTTCCTCAGATAGCCGTCGCTGACCATGGAATCCACGAGCTTCGAGGCGGCCTGCTTGGTCATCCCGAGCAAAGCGGCGACCGCCGTGACGGTCAGCGGCTCGTCTCGGGCCGCAACCAACACGTAACCGTACGAGGAACGAACGTCTTTCCAGCCCTGATCCTCCAGCCGAGCGTGCAGCGCGTCGATCAACGTACGAAAGGCCATCGCCATCAAGCGCGCGAGCGGCATGGCAGGATTTCGACTGGTTCTTCGGCTCGCCATGCTGCCGTCACAACGCCCAGGGAGGCGTGAACGGTTCCCCTCCCGGCAGACGCGCCTGACCGCCGACCGGCAAACAGCAGAGCGCCGTCAACGGCGCATCGGCGGCGTTCTCGATGCTGAACGGAGTGAGCGCCGGGACCAGCACGGCATCGCCGGCTGACGCCTCGCTCGAGACGCCGTCGATGGTCACTCGGGCGCGACCCGAGAGGATGAAGAACACCTCCTCTCGCGTCACCTCGTGCAGTGTCGGAGCTCCTCCGGCAGCCAGCTCCACGCGCCACACGCTGGTATCCCGCGCGCCGAGCCGGGGCCCGACGAGCGCGGTGAAACGAGCGTTCGGCAATTCGTGCGTGGGAGAGTCGGGAGCGTGGATCACGGGCATGAAACCTCCAGCGGCGGGAATGCCCAGCGCATATGGTCAACCAGGTTGACCATATCAGGGTGCAGACTGCGGTCCATATAGTCAACCACGTTGACTATATGCGCTCGCCGCGCGCACCCATGCAACTGCCCCGCGGTTCGGGCCCATACTCCTTCCGATCCTGATTTTCCACTCTTTGAAGCGCACGATTTGCGAATGGCTCGCCGGAAAGTGGGCAAGGCGCGCGCTTCAACGCCAGCGACCGCCCAGTTTCGTCAATCGCGGCTCTTATGCGCCTGTTTCGCAGGGCGATCGTACCCGTCTCGAAACGATCTTGCGCACAAGGTGCGTTCTACAGGGCGGCGTTCGAAGCGACTGAACAAGCGCGCGGCTTGCCAGTATAGTGAGAGGGATGGCGGGAAGATACTCGAGGGTTTGTGTGGTGCTTGCGCTTGCGCTCTTCGCGGGCACTGCGTTCGCGGCGAGAGCAACTGCTGCGCCGGCTGCAAAGAAGGCAGCTGCGGCGCCGGCGCCGCAGAAGGCGCCTGCTGCGCCGGCTGCAAAGAAGGCAGCTGCAGCGCCGGCATCCCAGGAGCGCACAACCGAGCTCGCAGGCAGGTTGGCGCCGACGCGCGAACAGGTTCGGTCGCTCCCTGGTGGAATCACCCTGCGCATCGCAGCCGGGAGCGTCGTCGAACGCCAGCCCTCCACCCATCTGCCGCTCGGGTCAGGGAGCGCGCCCAAGACGCGGACCCATGTCGTGAAGTTGATAGCCGGACGCGTTACGGGGAGCACGCCAAAAACCGGCGGTCTTCCGACGGTCGCGCTGCTGGTGTACGCGCCCCGCAAAGTGAGCGCCGTCATTGCGGGCGGCCGCGGCGAAGTGGTGGTCCGGCCGGAGTCGGTTACGTTCGGAGCGCTCGAGGGCGAGATGTTGACCGCGGTCAACGATCACTGGCGCAAGCTGCCGGAAGGCCAGGCGCGGAGCGTCGAAGGCGATGGCGCCACCAACCAGCGAGCCATCCTCGGGGCACCAACTTTCAATAGGGCGCAATCGTTGATCGTTGCGCCCTCCGACGGCGCCGGCTCCGTGGAGTTCGACTGGCGAGCCGTTCCCCAAGCAGTTTCTTACGCCGTATCCATCCGCGCTGCCGAAGACCCGGCACCGATCCGTGAATTCAACGTGACGTCGACCAACGCAACGGTAGAAGGCCTGCGCCCAGGCCGCTACGTGCTCTCGGTGGCAGCGGTCGATCGCTACGGTCTCAACGGCAAATCCGGCACCACGCACGTCCGAGCCTTGGGCCTCGAGCTCCCTGCCGGAGCCCGCCAGCTCGGCGACGCAATCGAGCTCGACCGCCGGCAAAGAATCCACTTCACCGATCCCAAAGGGCTCGAAGTCACCTACGGCAAGGCAACGGCGTTCGTCCCAGCACCGCGCGACGTCGGTCTTGCCGGTGGAGCGGCCACGCTCGTGCGCGTGCGCGTACCGGGCGAGCGCGGCGAGTTGCACTTGCGTTTGGTACCGGTCGAAGTCCACACCGGCATCAGTCTCGTCACAGGGGCCAAAGGTTGGCCGCGTGAAGCGGGCAAACTCCGCATCGCATTTCGCGACGGCCACGGGCGCCTGCTCGCGCGCGCGCCGGACACTGCCGTAGAAGTCCGAGTGAATCGCCTTCCGGTAAAGGTGCAGTGGCAGCGACGCGGAGGGGTCATGGAAGGCACCTTGCCCGCGCGCGCTGGCTGGGGACCTTACAGCGTCGGCGTCCGAGTCAAAGACAAGTTCGGTCAAGAAATCGGCCGCGAAGTGCTGCAAATCGCCACCAGCGAAAAGGCCAAGCCGAGCACGAGCGCCAAGCGTTAGTGGCGCTGGCCCTGTGTCACCGCGACGCCAACGAGTCGCGCGCAAAGAAGCTCGAACGATTAGAATACGACAAGCTCTTGCGCGTCCGCACGCGTTGAGAGCTTCGCGATTCACTCAGCCGCGCCGCGTGTACGTGGCGTCCATGAACTTCGACCAGCTCGCGCCGCCGTCGAACGAGTTCTCGATGCTGAAGTGGTGCTTGTCCCTGCCCTCCCAGCGATAGGTGTAACGGCCCTTGCCGTGCGGGAAAGACGACTCGAACACGAGCGTTTCGCCCTCCCACTTTCCGCGCGAGGGCACGGACGGAAAGCCCATCGAGTCCACCCAGTACCAAGTGTACTCAGCGGCGTCGACATCGAAGCCATACACGCCGTGGCCGCGGTACGTGCTCGTACTGTCCTTCTGTTGAACGTAGTCGGAGATCACGAAAAAGCCGTCGATGTCGACGCGCGCCGTCATCTTTCCAGTGGCTCGACCTCCGGGACCCATCGGCGATGGCTGCATGGTCTCTTCGCCCTGCCACTCTCCAGCAAAGACGTGGAGCTTTTCGTGACTCGGGGTGGGTTTAGGCATGTCCATCGGTGTGTCTCCTCCGCGGTTGCACTGTAACCCGCGCAACGCGCTGCCGTGAGGGCTCGCTGCAATTGCAGCACTGCTACTGAGCGGCAATCGTTGGATTTTCGGCGCGTCGGGTCGACGTCAGCGCCTCACCGGATGGA
>DATHEN010001203.1:0-3674 GCA_035318565.1 Polyangiaceae bacterium | reverse complement strand
TTCCGTGGTGGCCACCCGCCCGATCGCGCTCTCGAGCGAATAGTCTTCGACGCCGCGGTCGGCGAGCCCCGTGGTCAGGTACGTCATGGATTCGATGACGTACGTGTCGCACACCATGCGGCTCACTTTGTCTTTGAGGATCGGGTATTCACCGATCACGCGGCCGAAGCTCCGGCGCTTGCGCAGGCGCAGCACGCTCAAGTTGATGAGCCCGCGGCACTGTCCCACGAGCGCCGCCGCCAGGCCCAGGCGTGCTTCGTTGAGCACGCTCATCGCGATCTTGAAGCCCTTTCCCGGATCGCCGATCACGTTTTCTTTCGGCACGACCACGTCGTTGAAGGTCACTTGCACGACGCCCGCCGCGCGCACGCCGAGCGTGTCCTGGCGCTCGCTCGTATCCACGCCGGGCCCGCGCTCCACGGCCAGCGCGATGACACGCGGTTTGCTGCCCTCGTCGGCAGGATTGGTACGCGCGAACACGATGAACACGTCCGCGAGCTCACCGTTCGTGACCCAGGGTTTGAAGCCATTGAGCCGATAGACACCCCGATCTTCGTCCAGCGCCGCCAGCGTGCGGATGCTGCCGGCATCGCTACCGGCGGCCTGTTCGGCGAGTGCGAAGGCACCGAGCCGCTCACCGCGCGCGAGCGCCGGCAAGAAGCGCTGCTTCTGCTCGTCGCTGCCGAACATGAGCAGACCCCGCGCCGCCACTGCTTGATGCACGTTCAGGACGAGAGCGAGTGAAGCGTCCACCGTCGCTATCTCCTCGATGACCCGCGCGTAAGCCGTGGTGCTCAGGCCTTCGCCTCCGTACTCCCGAGGAATGGCCAGACCGAACAACCCGAGCTCTCGCATGCCCTCCAGCACCGACGCCGGAATCGCGCGCTCGTCGTCGAGCTCGGCCGATTTCACGCTTTGCTCCAGGAACTTTCGCACGCGCTCGAGCAGGCCGTGCAGGCTCACTTTCTCGCTCTCGCCGAGCTCTGGATACGGGAACACCACGTCTTCGGCGATCACGCCGAAGAACAGCGCCTTCATGAAGCTTTGCTCAGTCATGCTCGCGTGGCTCGTTTCGAGCGCCCGGCGGCGACGGCTCTGCAGGCTCGGATCCGGTGCTCTCCGCGTTGAACGGCGCCTCCGCAACCGGCGGTAAGGAACGAGCGCCGTCCGAAGCGGCGTACGCGTCCAGCTTGACGTCCTTGGGCGGGATGCTCGGCATGCCGGGTACCAGCGAAGTGATGGCGCCGAACTCGATCTGCGGTGAAGAGTCCCGAACCGCGGCGGCAGGCACACCCGCTTCCTGCGCGCGCTGCGCTTGCCACTGATACTTGATGCGATGGTGATGCATGTTGACCAGCGTCTCGGCCACACGCGTGGAAATCACGCGTAGATCGTTCAGGTCCAGGCCGCAGTCGTCCAGCTGTCCTTGCTTGAGCTTGGTGAAGAGGATGCGCTGTATCATGTCCTCGAAGTTGGAGCGCTCCGGCGGGTCTATAGTCCGCGACGCAGCCTCGATGGAATCGACGAGCATGAGAATGGCTGTTTCTTTCGTTTGCGGCTTCATGCCGGGGTAGCGAAAGTGCGATGCATCCAGGTTCTTCGGGTTTCCTAGCTCGCGGCACTTGTTCCAGAAGTATTCCACGAGCTGCGTACCATGATGCGTGTACGCAAACTCGACCACGGGTTCTGGAATGCCGCCCTGGCGCAAAATTCGAGTCCCTATCACCACGTGCGCCATGATCGCGTCGGCGCTCACGTCGGGCTCGAGCTCTTCGTGCGGAGATTTTTCGTCGGGCCCGAGATTTTCCACGAAGTACTTGCACTGCGCCGTCTTGCCGAGGTCGTGATAGTACGCGCCCAGGCGCGTGAGCAGCGCGTCGGCGCCTATCGAGCTGGCCGCCTGCTCGGCGAGATTGGCCATGGCGCGTGAGTGTTCGTACGTGCCGGGCGCCTCGCGTGCGAGCTTCTGTAACAGCGGCTGCTCCAAATCCGAAAGATCGAGCAGGCGCTCGCGTGAAACGTGCCCGAGGAGGCGGCCGGCCGGAACTCGCAGGAGCGCGCCCGTGAGCCCGCCGAACAAACCACCGCCGACGCACGCCAAGAGTCCCGACCCGAGACCGCGCTCCAGATCGGCGACGACATCGAAGCTGCCCTCGAAGGTGACCACCAGCGCGACGAACACCGCGGCAGCGCTCAGCCCTGCCAGGCAACCCGAGAGCAACATTTGTCGCGCGTGCTTGCGATTGAAATAGAGGAGCGTCGCAGCCATGCCGCGCGACAACATCACGCACAAAAGTACGAGATCGAAGGCGAGCAGGGACGTGACCACGAACGCCAACACCACGGTGACCAGAAACGCAGTCCGACGATCGAAGCTCGCGGCGACCCAGAGTGGGAACGCCGAGATCGGAATCCAGAATTCGGGCAGCGCGGTGAACAGCAAGAGCAGCTTCGAGAACGCAGCCACCAGGCCCAGACCCACGAGCAGGCCCATCTGCGTGCGCAACAAGCGCAGGCGCGATTGGCCGAAGCGGCGGAAATACGAAAGCAGCGCCACCAGCAAGGTCAGATAAATGGCGTAGCTGGCGAGCAGGCGTTGTGTGGTAGGCGGCCGGTGCAACGCCTCGTAAGTCCAAGCCTCGAGATGCGCCGGATTCGCTGCACTCAGCACGGTGCCCCGCGGCACCAGCACGCGCTCGTGCTCGTAGCGCACGCTCGGGGTGGTCGCGCTCGTGTCGCGCAGCACGTGCAGGCCGTACGGAACACGCAGCGTGACGGCCGTGGCTTCGCCCATAACGGGCACCCAGGCGTCCACGTAGCGATCCGCTACTCGGATGACGGTGAGCACGGCTGCGAAGACCAGGCTCATTACGAACCCGGCAATCGGTCCCGCACGAATTCGCGTGCGCAGCATTATCAGCCACTTGCGGCGCTGCTGAAGGCGCCTTTCGAGCGAGACGCTAGTACTCCGCCTTTCAGGTTTCTAGCACTACTTCACCTGTGGGCGGTTCGAGCGCCGGAGAAACTTCGATAACTGCGGTAAGGCGAGCGCCCACTCGAAGAGCTTCGGCCCTGAACGTGTCGACGCGACCCTGTCAGCGATGCCAGACCTGGCCGAACCATGGCGCGGTGCGCGGTCGCGCAGGGCCGCGTCGAAGCAGTCAGAAATCGTGCAGCAACGACGTGAAGAACGTCAGGAAATCCCAATAGCTTGCGCAGCGGCTCGCATCTTGCTACCCGGTAATCGTGGGGCACCCGGAATCGATCGTCGAGCAAGCGAGAGCCACACGCGGTGCCGCGTTGATGGGCATCGTGAACGCGACGCCGGACTCGTTCTACGACGGCGGTCGCCACACGGGCGCCGCCGCCGCGGCGCACATCGATGACCTGATCGCCGAGGGCGCAGACATCATCGACATCGGCGGGGAATCGACGCGGCCCCGTTCCGTCCCAGTTCCCGCCTCGGAACAGATCGCCCGCATAGACGCGGCCCTGCGACACGCAGTGGCCCGCGGCACGGTGCTGGTATCGGTCGATACCACCGATCCGGCGGTGGCCGAGCATGCGCTCCGTTTGGGAGCCCACATCGTGAACGACGTCTCGTGCCTGGCGAACGCGGATCTGGCGAAGGTCACCGCTGCCTTCGACGCCAGTCTGATCGTCATGCACGCGCG
>DATHEN010001202.1:0-7565 GCA_035318565.1 Polyangiaceae bacterium | reverse complement strand
ACGTGCGAAGCTTTGCCGCGGCAAATTCGGCGGCGCGCCATCTCAGAACCCCATCGCGCGCAAGTCGCGCGCGACATTGACGTAAAATGCTTCTCGGTCCCAGGCGTAGCCCGCTTCGTCGTTGCCGACTCCGGGACAATCGACGCCGGGCAACCCCGGCACGAGATTGTTGGAGAAGCCCATGTGCGAAATGCCCGGGTGCACCAATCCGAACACGCGCGGCGTGCCCGTCACGATGCCGCGATCGTGCACTCGGGTCGGCGGATCGCTGGCGGACGGTCCAGCCGTGAGAAAGCGCTGTGATTCGAGCGATATGTAGCCGTCGTTCAGGCCTTCGTAGGCGCCCACCAGCAGCCAGCCCGCTTGGTGATCCGAGTAGCACGAGTGCGCCCAGCGGATGTACCCGGAGTAGCTTTGCCAATAAACGTTGGGGGGGTTCGGATAAGCTCGATTGAAACTCGGCGGGCAAGTGCTGGTCGCGGGGTTGCAGCTCATGTCCATGGTCTGGGTCATGTACTTGCGGCTGAGCGCAACGACCGAATCGTGAAAGCCTGGCGCGCTCGAGCAGAGGCCCAAACCCGCACACAGGTAATCGAGAGCAGCGACGTAGTCCGGGCCGCACTGCCCATCCGTACATCCGAGCGCCACATCGGCTATCGCTGTGCCCTTGTTCGCGCCGGCAATCGAGGTCCAGCTCGCGACGTGTTCATGCATGGGCCTCCCGCTCAGGCGGTTCGTCATCGCGTTGATCATGTAGCGAGAATCCGGGCAGCCTTGCGAGTGACAGATCACGTTGATCTTTACGTCGCGGAGGCACGCGGCAATACTCGGGTATTGTCCACGATGCTTGGCTGGGTCGCCGCAGTAGTCGAGCATCGCGAGCTCCACTCCATCCACGGCCTGTGGATTTTGTCCCTGGCAGAGTTTGTCGGAGAGCGTCGCTCCGGCGCACTTGCGGTACAGAAGCCGGCCGCGGTTCTCGTTCGAGCCAAAGTCGAGCTTGTCCGGCTGATACACCACGGCGCCGTCGCGTTCGAGCGCATGCTTCACTCCCCAGGCAGGAAACGGGCGCTCCCCTTCCGGCACGTTGGGCGTGTACTGGTTGCCCCGGAAGGCCGCGTACGCCGTTCCCGACCAGTGGTGCGAAAGGACAATCGGGTAACGCGTCGCGCTGCCCTGACCGCCCTCGGCGCCGGCCGAGCTGCTCGCCAAAGCCACTACCCCGAGAGAAACCGCAAAAAGTTTGAGATTCTGGCGCACGATCCACTCCCTGACTTCAGACAAGCTCTTCGTTGCCTGAAGCGCGCCTCATCGTGGCGAAACGCGCGGCTCGCCGGCAGTGCGGAGCTGGCCAAAGTCGCTACCGAAGTGGCCGCGCAGGAGAACGCGTGACGCAAACGCGATCCGGGAAGTCGCCGCGGGAGCTCTTGCTCAAGGGCGGACGACAAGCGCTCGAGGCCTGCGGCGTGGACTTGAACCAGTTCGATGGCGCGGTGGACGCGTTGATCGACGCCAAGAGTGATGACTTTTGGGGCGGTCTGCTCGGAGCCCAACGCACGCAGCGCGCCGCGGCCGTGCTGGCTGAACTGAGCGGCGACCCTCAGCTCGGCCTGCGCCTGGCTTCGACCATACCGCAGGGTTCACTCGGCATTCTCGAGTACATCTTGAAGACGTCGGACACGCTCCGCTCCGCTTTGGAGTACAGCTGCCGTTTCGCGCCGCTGGTCGCGGACTACGTGCGCTTGGAGCTTCACGCGGGTCCGGGTATGGCGTGTCTACGCTTCGTGCCGGACGCCGGGATAGAGCTGCATCCGCTGGTGGTGGACTACCGGCTAGCGCGCACCGTGCACCTGAGTCGCGAAGTGGCGAACGAGCCCAGCGGCGCGCCCGCGGAGGTGCATTTTTCGTACGCACGCCCCGCGAACCTGCAAGCGTATCGAGACATGTTCGGGGAAAACACACGCCTGGTATTCGGCCAGGATTTCCCCGAGCTGCGCTTCGAGGCGGAGGTTCTGGCGCGCACACTACCCGGCGCCGATCCCGTGTTGAACGGCATCCTGGTGGAGCATGCCCAGGCACTGCTCGGCGCGGCGCCCGCCAGCGATTCCATCCGCGCGCGGCTCGAGCGCGAGCTGGCCGCAACCCTGCACGCACAGCGTCCCAGCCTGGCCGCGCTCGCTCGGCGGCTACGGCTCAGCGAACGCACTCTACGCCGCAGATTGGCGGACGAAGGCACGAGCTTCAACGCGCTGGTGGACGGAGTGCGCGCGTCGCTAGCCGTGCTCTACGCGCGCGATCGACGAGCCAGCGCGGAATACATCGCCGAAAAGCTCGGCTTCGAGAGCGATAGCGCGTATCGCCGAGCCTTCCGGCGCTGGAAAGAACGGGGGCTAGTCTAGCTATTTCTGCGAGACCGCGACCTCTACGTCCGAGTCTTTCCCCGGCGTACTCAGCATGAACGTCACTCCGTCAGAACGGCGGTCATTGTTCACGTCGCCGAGCCGACACACCTGACTGTTACGACAGAAATCGGATTGCCACACTTGAGCGGGCCCGAAGTCGTGACGGTTCGAAAGCGCTACCTTGACGTCGCCCACCGCTGCATTGGCGTCGCGCACGAAGGCGACGATGTCGACGTTGCCGTCACCATTCATGTCGGCGACCCGGCATTCTTCGGCGCTGGCGCCGCTACCGCCGCAAAAGTTGTCGTGCCAGCGCTCCTTCGAGTCCGCGGGCGTACCGAAGCGCGAGCCGGTCGAGGGCGCGACGTAGACCAGTGCAGACGCTCCTTTTTGGAAGGCGATCGCGTCCGCTTTGCCGTCGGCATTCACGTCCGCAAGCGCGCACTCGGACGTGGATGGGCAAAAGTTATTATGCCAAAACTGGGGAGCACCAAAAGCAGACGCTGTCGTTGATTTGGCCACCCAGACCCAACCGTTCGAGCTGAATGCAACGATGTCATCACGGCCGTCCGCGTCGGTATCGCCGACGCGACAGGCCTCGCCCGCATTGCAGAAGCCGCTGTGCCACTCCTCGACCGCACCGTTTTTCGCGCGCAGCACGTGCACGTGGCTGAAATGCCCGGGCGTAGCGCTTTGCGTGAATGCGATCAGGTCGTCGTCATTGTCCCCGTCCACATCGCCGACAGCGCAGAACTCGCTCCCCTGACAGAAGTTGTCGTGCCACTTTTCGGGCGTGGAAAAGCCGGAAGCGCCATTCGACCGAGCAACCCACACGTCCGAGACGCGCCCCGCGGCATTCTTGGAGAAGGCCACGAGGTCGGCTTTGCCGTCGGCATCGATATCCGCCGTCATGCACGTCTCGCCGGCTTTGCAGAAGTCGTCGCTCCATTTGTCGGGAGTGGTGTCCAATATCCGTGCATCTCTGACGCCGCTGTAGAACACGCTCACCTGATCGAGCCGGTATTCGAGCGGCTCCACGTAGTTACCGTCGGCCAGGTACAACATTGGGCTGCCGCCGCGTACGTAGACGCTCCCGGCATTGACGATCGGCTGGATGCCGACGTTGTCGGTGGGCGCGCCGAGCACGTACTGCAGACCGTTGCCGAAAGACCCGTACGCGACCGCTGAACCGACGCTGGCTGCACCGAAGGTCTTGTTGTCGATCGGACAGTGGACATCACTATTGATGTCGTCGAGCTTCTGGCAGTAGCCGTCGCCCACCTGAGAAGCGGGGCTCGACCAGAACGGTATGCCATTCGCCTGTCCCACCGCTTCGGTGATTAGCAGGTTCGTGCCATCGCTCGTGAGACGCAGGACGTCGTTGATGCCGGGGTGGCCCGTCAATAGTTGTCCGTAGGGCGAACCGGGAACGAAGCTGATCGCCTTGAACTCCGTGTTCGGCCAGAAGGCCAGTGACAAGGCGACGGCGGCAGTAGCAGGCGCGCTGTCCGCTCCGTCCGCTCGATACAGAAACAGCGTGCCCGGGGCTGCAATGATGATGTCATCGAGAGCGCTACCGAAGAGTTGTCCCGCAGCGATGTGCTTGCCGAACTGCGCGCCGGCCGGCAGTGTCGGCACAGAAACCGCGAACGTGCTCGCGCCGGTGCTCGGCACGTAATACACGAGGCCCTTGCCGCCGCTCTGGGGGGCGCCGATCAAGAGCTCCTTGTTCGCCGTCGAGTACACGTTCCCGAACGCAAGCGCTTCACCGAACCGCTCACCGGTGACCAGGCCGGGCCGACTGAACGCGAGCGCCAGGTTCGAGCCGTTTTCGAACAGATCTACGCGGCCTTTCCCTGCCGCCGCCGGTGCTCCAACCGCCAACTCGTCCGTCGTGGTGCTGCCGCGTAATGGACCGGCAGCGAGGGCATAACCGAATTCCTCCGCTGTAGTTGACGTACCGAGCAGCTGCCGGGTTGCGCTCTGCAGCCCATCTCGACCGCCCGTACACCCAGTGCTGCAGCCACTCAGGACGGCTACGCGGCCCTTGTTGCTGCTCCAGCCCGGACACCCCACTGCCAGATCATCCACAGCGTCGCCGTTGAAGTCCCCAGCCGCGAGCGCGGTTCCACAGCGAGCGCTCGTGCTGGTACTGCCGAGCGACAGATCGGCGCTGCTGAAGCTACGCCAGTGGCGTAGCCCGAGCTTCGAGCCGCGGTAGATGAATACCGTGCCGCCGCCGGACTTGTTGGGCGCTCCAACCGCCAGATCCTCGAACGTGTCGGCGTTGAAGTCGCCCACGGCCAGGGTGCGGCCGAAATCGTCCGCGGCGGCGTTTTGTGCGTACGGATACGAATCCGGCACGCAGTGGCACGGCACGTTGGTGGTCGGAGTCAGCGCAAAGCGCGACACCATCATGTACGCGCCCTCGTCGGGACAAGTCTTCAGGAGCTGTGACCCAGCCGTGCCCTGAAGGCCGCAGCCGCTGTTGGCGGCGTTCGTCGAGCGATAGATGACCTCCTTCGTGCAAAACGCCGCGATGGCATTCAATGCGTTGTGCGGTTCCCACTTGTTCGGGTCGCGGTCGCAGTTACCGTGCGCAGTCGAGCCATCGGGGTAGCAGCCGTGATCGTAGCCCCAGTTGTGCAGAGTCTCGTGCGTGGTGGTGGAGAACCAGCCGCCGTCGGAAGCGGTGCCCACGAGAGCCTCCATGATATCCACACCATTCCCGTTCGTGTCGTGCCACGAGAAGGGCCCGAAGTGCACGTTGCTCGCCGGCCCCGCCGGGTCGTAGCCGGCCTGCCACGCGCCAGCTTCGATATCGAAACGATTCTTGATGCTGACGTCGGAGTGCAGCGCATTCAGCGCGCGCGCGATCTGCCGATCCACGAGCTCGTTCCAGACGGCGTCGTCGTTGTTTTCCCCGCCCTCGTCGCTTCCTTGCTGGGTCGTGTTCCAGCTGGGACGACAGGAGATATAGGGCCCGTAACCGTCGTAGCTGTACGCTGGGTCGAAGTAACAGCTGTCTCCCGACACCGCATTCGCGGATTGCACCAGGGACTGCGTTTCAGGGACGCCGAAGCGCATGCTGCGATTCATGCATTCCGCGAACGCTGCCGAGCGCACGGTTGCTCGCGTTATGCCCCCGAGCTGGGTGATGCGAGCGCTCTCCGTGCTATTGCAGGCGCCGCCATCAGCACAGGTGTTGATGACGCTGCCCATCAGCTCGCTTTCTTGCGAGCGCAGCTCGGCCTCGCCCGATTCCCCGCTGTTGCACCCCACCGACAAAGCCACACCAATACCAGCAACGACAACAAAACGAGAGCGCGTCATATCGCCTCCAAATCGCAAAATTACAGCCAAAAAGATGCAATTTGGTTGCTCCCAACCGAAGCAACCCGAACGCACGGTGGAGGACGCTAGTTCACGTCCCTCCCAAAAGTCATGACCACACTACCAGAAGGCGGGTCGTCGAGCCCACTACTAAATCCGTCTCGTGAAGCTCGCGTGGCCATGAAAGGCATTTGACCCGCCTTGAGCTCGTACACACGCATGTGACGGAAGAACCGCGTGTGCGCGTACCGTTCGTCACGCAAGCGGCGCAGCTCCGGAAACGCGCGCATCATGGGGCCGCGTTCGTCGAAGCAGACGATCACGCGCGGCGGGTTCTCCAGAATCTCGTGGAGCACTTCCGGCGGCACGATTTTGTCGAAGCCGGCACGATCGAGCAGGCCGGTGCTGACGAGGTAGAAGAAAAACGCGTAGCGGCCGCCCACGGAGGTGGTGCCCGAGGCGACGTGAAGCACGCGTTGATCGCTCAGCACCAAAATGGCTTCGTTTTCTTCCGCAATCGCATCGACGTAGCGCGCGGTGCTGTCGAGCATGACGTCCCATTCACGGTCGGATAGGCGCGCGCGCGAGCGTCTCAGGTGCTCCTCGAAGTTCTTTCGATAGTCCAAATATTCGAGCCGCGAGTTGGCGTAGTCGCCGGGCCGGAACTCGAACACGTCCAGCTTGGGCTGAACGAAGATCGTGGACGCGTAGAGCGCGCACAGGAGGAGCACCCCTTCCCGAAAATGCACGCCGAGCCGCGGCCGCCATTGCTTCACGAAGGCATCAATCTGCGACAAAATCACGAACAGCGCGGGTACCGTCACGAGCAGCGCCTGGAACAAGTGCATGTCATCCGAGCGCGGGTAAAGAACGAAGCCATGCAGCGTTGCCAGAAGAAACGCAGCGCTCACCTGACGCCGCCTCTCCGGCCACTCGCTGCCGAACGTTTGCGCGCCCCAGCGCCGCTGCAAGAGCAGCCACACCGAGAATAGAACCGTGAGCAACCATGGCAGCTGGAGCCAGTAGTACTCGTTCAGTCCAACGTAGAGGATGGGCTCACCGAGCTCCGGGAAGGCGCGCTGATATTTAATCGTGGTGAGGATGCCGAACAGCTCTCGGCCATACTGCACCGCTCCGGACGCGCCGTAGTATCCGACCAGGATCAGGACCGAAAGTCCCACGGTGCCGCCGGCGTAGATGCCGAGCAACTCGAGGCGCCGGCGCATTTCGGCCGCGCCTGGATCGCCGGCTCCGAAGAGCGACCAACCCAGCGCGAGCAGCAGCGGAACGACCAGGTACGCGAGATACAGCGACTCGTAGTGCACGCTGACGTAGGCGCAGAGAATCGAACCCACCGCGAGCGCAGCTGCGAAGCGCACGACCTTCGTGCGGATACCCCCGGCATCGATGCTGGATCCAATGCTTGCGGCGCGGCTCCAGAATAGAATGACGAGGCAGCCTCCTGCGAGCACATAGAGCCCGGTATTGATTTTCGTCCAGATCGCGAGCGTCGTGAAAGCGCCAGCCGCGAGGGCGTTGTGCCAGCGCTTGGCGAGCGGCTCTGAAATGAGAAAGTGCCACGCGGCGAGCACGAGCGGCACGGCCGTCAGGAAGGCATAGGCAGTTTGCAGAGCTTGCCAGCGCTGCCCGAGGAGCAACGTGAGACCCAGCGCGGCGGCGAGGCCGTAGGTACGGCCGCTCACCTTCGACACGCACAGGTAACAAATCCATACGCTGAGCAGTTTGAGGATGACGAGCCACAGGCGTACACCCCAAACCTTTTGTCCCGCCAGCTCGTAGAAAGAGACTGGGAACAGCCAATTCACCGGG
>DATHEN010001201.1:0-2870 GCA_035318565.1 Polyangiaceae bacterium | reverse complement strand
GGATCCAGGGAAAACCGCCGGTCTCGTCAAGTACAAGGGCGCGGCGCTCGCGGGCGCCAAGGTCGTGGAAGCGCCCAATCGTAAGGGCCTGGACGTGGAAGCGCAGATTCCGTGGTCGACCTTTGCCGAGGCCGCGCGCGTGCGGGTCGGCTTGCGTGCCGCGCTCAGCTACGCGGACGCCGACGAGCTCGGCAGCACGCGCAAGACGGTCGGCACGAGCGCGGCGCGCGGCGGCGCTGCCCTGCCGGCGCTGCGCCTGGAAGCCGAGCAGGCACTGCTCGCGTCTTTGCTGCAGCGCAAAGGACTATCCGAGAAGCCGGCTCGCTCGGTGTTCGGCAACGTCGCAGGCGACGCGATGCTCGAACGCATCGCCGTGTACGGCAACTTTCTCACGATCGTCGGCCCTCGCTACCGCGGCGGCACGCAGTTCTACTTCGGCGATCTTGGAGTCGGCTCGTCGAGCCAGGTCACCCGTCTCGCTCTCGCCGACTTCGACGGCGACGGGCGCGACGAGATCGTGATTCAGAAACGCCTCGGTGACGGCGAGAGTTATCGCGAAGTCTTGCAAGTGTCGCGCATCGCTCAGAACGACGCCCCGACCCCCGTGTTCAGTCACGAAGTGGGCATCAAGACCGCAGACGGAGAGATCGTCAATCAGGTGCGTCTGGAGAATGCCGGCGCCGCGCAGATCGAAATTTCGCAGGGCATAGCCGAGGGCTTCGACGCGGCCAGTTACAACGAGCCCCTGCCGAGCGACATGCCGTCGGCGCTCTTGCCGTGGCAAACGGTTGGAACCCGCACCTTCAAGTGGCAGGGCAGCGGCTTCGAAAAGGCGGACGAAGCGGGCTGGACCCCCAAGCAAAGCGCGCCGTCGAGCACCAAGAGGGCTCACCGAGAGCCTTCCGCACCGCCCCCGCCCCCGCCCCCGCGTCCGCCCAGCGCGGACGAGCTCCTCGATCGTCTTTACGCGATGTACCGCAAGGAACGCGGCCTGGGTGCTGCCAAGCCGCGCTTCGATTTCGTAACGGACGTGTCAGGAGATGCACAGCCCGAGCGGGTGCTCGTGCACGGCAAGGACATCGTCGTATTCGGCAAAGGCTTTCGAGGCGGGACGACGTTCGCGTTCATCACCATCGGCGTCGCCGACGCCAAGGACGTACTGGATGTCACGGCGCGCGACTTGACCGGAGACGGCAAAGCCGAGGTCGTAGTGCGCGCCGTTCTGAACGCCAAAGCCAGCAAGGCGCTCGGCGGCGACGTCGTCCAGCGTCAGGCTTTTTTCGTGTATCGCGTGGGAGACGCGGCGCTGGCGCGCATCTTTGCCGCGGAGACGGGCCGCGCGCTCGGGGACAACCGTATCATCGGCAGTTTGGCGTTCCGGCCAGCAGCGCGTGGGGTCAGCATCGAGCTTCGGCCCGGACGCGCAGTCGGCTGGACCGAGCAGAGCTATCCGTTTCCGCCGGACACCACCGCAGCGGGCGGTCTCGAGCCCTTGCTCTTACCGTGGGGCAACGCGGAGCCGCGGCGCTATGCTTTCGACGGCAATCAGTTCGCGCAGCAGTAACGCCGCGGTCTGCGTCAGGAAAGCACCGTCAGGTGTAGAACGGCCCAGCCGCCCGGGCTCATCACCAAGCGCTGTTGCCGGCGTACGCCGCGCGCGCCGAGCGTGACCCAGTGCGTGCCTGCCGGTACGCGCATGCGGCCGAAGGCGATGCGCGCCGGCAACGTCGCCCAGCTGCGCGTGTCTGGCGTGTCCACGGCCGTGAGCGTGGCCTGCGTGCCCAGGCTCACGAGCAGGCCGGTGAGGCCGCCGCCCGTGGCTTGCCGCGCCGCTTCTCCGGCGACGATACGCGCAATCATGCGCGTGATGGCCGACGCGACCACGGCTCCACGCGCGTCTTCCCAGGCTCGCTTTGCTTCGGCGTCGACGGCCAGCATGCCTTCGAGCGGCATCCAGCGCGAGCCCAGCGCGAACTCCGGTTGAGCGTACTGGCCGCGCGCCCGCCCGAGCTCCGGGTAGTTGACCCACGTGACGAGGCCCTGTGCTGCCAAGGCATTCGCGCGGCCGCGATCGGTGGGACTGATGATGCCGCTCGCGTACGTCAGAGCCAGGCCGATGGGGATGCGCTTGGCGACCTTGGCCGGTACGCGACCAAAATTCACGACCACGAGCAGATCGCCATCTGGAGATTCGGCGGGAGCGGTGGGGGCGGCGGAGCGGAGCGGATCGGCATCTCCGAGCAGCTTGCGGATGCGGGGACTGCGGTAAGAGGCAAGACCCGCGAGGCGCTGGATCGGTTCCACGAGTGTCCGGTATTCGCCGAACTTGAGCGCCTCATCGTAGTAGCGCAGTGCCTCCTGCGGGCGTCCGCTCTTTTCGAAGGTGAAGCCCGCCAGGTAGCTGCCGGGAGCCACCATCGCGAGCGCGGGATCCTCATGCTCGTAGATGAACTTCTGCATCACCGACAGGCGCCGCGCCTCGATGCGCGCGCCGTTCAGGTCGCGGCGCACCAGGTAATTCAGCATGTTCATGCTGTTGATCATCAGCTTCTCGTACGCGGGGGCCTTGTACGGACCGCTCTCGTCCGAGAACAGGTACTTGCCGAGGTCATCGACGGCGTTGCGTGAAAGATCCAAGATCTCGATCTGCTTGTCTGCGAGCTCGAGATCGCGGCTCGAGAGCTTCGTGGAGTCGAGCTGCTGCAAGATCATGGCGCGATCGAGGATGAGCAGGGCATTGTCGCCGCTGACTTCCTCCGGCACTTCCTCGGCGCGATCGACTTCGAGCTCTTCGTTCACGAGCGCGAGCGCGCGCTTCGGCTGCATGGTGTCGAGCGCCGAACGGATCTCGCGCGTGCGATCGGAGTGCC
>DATHEN010001200.1:0-2450 GCA_035318565.1 Polyangiaceae bacterium | reverse complement strand
ATGGACAAGAACAAAGCGAGAGACAGGGAGCATCGGAACGGGAATCTTCCGATGAAATTGCCCCCGATCGTGGCCTTGCAGGAGTGGGAAGCGGCACGCCAGGAGCTCCTCGTGAAAGAGAAGGCCTTGACCCGCGCGCGTGACGCGCTCGCCGCCGAGCGCCGGCGAATGCCGTGGCTGGCCGTGGAGAAGGCGTACGAGTTCGAAAGACCCGAGGGCAAGGCCAGCCTGCTCGACTTGTTCGACGGCCGCCGTCAGCTGCTCGTCTACCGCGCCTTCTTCGAGCCCGGCGTGCACGGCTGGCCCGAACACGCGTGCGACGGCTGCTCCTTGGTGGCCGATCAGGTTGCTCACGTCGCTCATCTGAATGCCCGTGACACCACGCTCGTGTTCGCCTCGCGCGCGCCGCAGGCGAACATCGCGCGCCTGAAGGCACGCATGGGCTGGAAGATGCCCTGGTACACGATCACCGACAGCTTCGACGCCGACTTCGGCGTGGACGAATGGCATGGCACGAACGCGTTCATCCGCGACGGCGACAAAGTGTTCCGCACGTACTTCGTCAACAACCGCGGCGACGAGCAGATGGGGAACACTTGGAACTACCTCGACCTCACTGCGCTCGGGCGCCAGGAAGAGTGGGAGGATTCGCCCGCGGGCTACCCGCAGACGCCGCCGTACAAGTGGTGGAAGTGGCACGACGAATACGACAACACCGACTCGTCCCAGGGAGCGAGCGTGGTCGATCGCGGTCTCGAACTGCAGGGTCGTCAGTAGTTCACGACGCGTCGGCGAAAGAGGATCTTTTCCTCCAGGGGCCCTACCCGGTAGTCATGACAATAGAGCTCGATCTCGTGACTTGGATTGACCCACGCGGTGCCGACAGAGCGGATGTAACAGCTTTCCCAATCCTGATCCTGCTCGAAGACGTCGACCTGCTCGAGGTAGGGCTGCGTGCCGTTCCAACCCACGCGCGACAGTCTCCAGTAACCGGGCTGAATGATCAGCTTGTGCGGGTCGAGCATGGATGCGTGCATCACGTACACGTCGCCGGTCTCGCACTCGGAGATGACCGTGAGATTTTCAGAGTACTGGTACTTCTTGGCGCTCGCACCCTCGCCGTAGACTTGAGTCCAGCGCCCCATGTAAAACGGCGTGAGATCCAGTGCGCCGTTGGAAGCGGGCAGAATCGTTCCGAGCGGCGAGACGGCCGTGCCTGCTGCGTTCGGATTCGCGCGCACGTAGTGGAAGTCCGAAAAACGGGGTTTCGGGTCGTCTTTCTCGTCGCTCGTGAAGGTCGGTCCACCTGGGCCAGAACTGATCAGCATGTATCCGCCGCTCGTCAGCTTGACCATGCCGACGCCGCCGCCCATCTGGACCTCCGTGAGCTGGCCCTTCACGTCGAATGGCGGAATCAACAGCTGGGCCATGGTTTCTTCGAGGTGATCCGAGACCGGGATCAGGCGCACGGCGCGCGGGCTGTGCGACGAATAGTCACCGAACAAGAGGAAATCGCCGAGCACGGAAGCGCCCGATGGATGACCGGTCCAGGCGTCGTGCAGAGCGCCCAGCTTCAGCCCTGAAACCTCGACGAAGAAGATCGAACCCGTGTCGCTGTGACTGTACGTCCCTGCGAAGGGAACGGACGAAGAGTTCGTCCTGACGAATCCCTGAAAATGATAGTCGACTGCAGCCTGTTCGAGAGCGTTTTTCGGTTTGCTGCCGGACGGCGGATAGGACTGGTTGCGGTCGAAGCTCCACTCGTAGTTCTCCTCAGCCGAGAGCTCCGCACCAGGAGGCAGGTCCTCACCGGACAAGTGTTTGAACTGCGCGACCACGTCGGTCGCGCACACGTTGCAGTTCAGATCACCCGAGCTGCACATCGTGTCCGCCCATGGCGCTGGGCCGGCCGCTCCGTGGGGCTCGGATCGGACGTAGAACGTGCTGCCCTCTGCCACGTGGGTGTCTTGGATGCGCACCTCTGCGTCGGTCGCGACGCAGGTCACGGTCTCGCCAAACGCCACATGGGCGCCGGCGATCTCGATATCCCCGTGATTTTTGCAAGGCACGGCAGCGAGCGGCCCGCTGAGAGCAATGGGAGCGGTCTGGTGAGCGTAGGCAGGGCGCGAGCCGGCAACGACGGCCAACAGCGCGGGCAACGGCCAGCGACTCACGACACGCAGCACGAAAGCGCTGATCATCGCGCTACCGCGAGCTCGTCGAGCTTGGCCTCCAATTTTGCGAGCCGCGCGTCGTAGCGAGCGCGCTGCGCGTCGAGCTCGCGTGCGTGCTCTCGCCTCACGGCGTCGAGCTGTTTCGACTGCTCGATCACACGAAGCGTCAGCTCCTCGACGTTTCGGAGTAGGTTCGTGTTGAACCGTGCGACCGAGAGCCCCTGGCTCATCACTGTTTGCTCCGACGGGATACCCGGAAGGTGACGCCGCTCGCGG
>DATHEN010001199.1:0-3887 GCA_035318565.1 Polyangiaceae bacterium | reverse complement strand
GAAGAATTGTGCACGCGCGAGCTCACTCCTGCGGAGCTCGGCGTCGTCTACCCCAGCCGCTGCGACAACCGCAGCGCGACGGGCGACCGCGCCGGTGCGATCGACGTGGGCATTCAAGGACTCGCGCGCCTGGGTGTGCGCTTGCCCCCCAATCCGTCGGCGCTCAAGCCGCTGCCGCTCTTGTTCGCGAATCAGCGCAAGCTCGCGAAACTCACGCACGAACAGCACGTGAAGCGGCCCGCAGCGTCCGACGAGCGCGCTCTGGCAGCGCTGCGTGTGCTGTCCACCATGACCTTGCCGGTGTTTCTGTCACAGCGCACCAATCTGTACGTGCTGCTGGTGGAGACGGCGATCGAGCTGATTCTGAAGTACGGTCACGTCCAGCAGACGTCGGGCTTTCTCGGCACGCACGCGGCGGTGCTGCTCGGCGGGTTCGGCAAGCACGAAGCGGCGCGCGTCGTCTACGAGGCCTGCCTTGCGCTGGAGCGCGGGCGACCGGCACCCGCGCTGTATGGCCGAACTTCGCTGGTGCTGTTCTACATGTTGCATGGCTGGTTCGCGCCCTGGCAGGAGTCGGCTGACGAATTGAGTCACGGCATCGAACGGTCCATCGAGGCCGGTGATCCGCTGTTCGCGGCGCTTTGCGCTTCGGGTGCCGTCACCATGCAGGCCATGTGCGGTGTACCGTTCGATCGACTCGGCAGCTGCCTGGAGAACTGGCGCACGGTGATGAACATCGATCGCGCTCTGGCGGGCAGCTCGCTGAACGTCGCGAACCTGGCCGGCAAGTTTGCTCGGGGCGAGGCCATCGAGGCCGCTGATCTGGAGCCGATCACGAAGTTTCCGGTCGCGGCCGGCCCCATGCGCAACAACCCGATGGTGAATTTCGGCCTCGCCCTCGCGGTGGTCGGTCACGAAGCGCAGGTGCGAAGCTGGCTGGATGACATCCGCGCGGACTTTCCCAAGGTGAACTTCAGTCAGCCTCAGGTTGCCAACCTCTGGCTGCTCGATGGCTTGTTCGCCGCCAAGGACGCGAGACTCGGTCAAACCAAGCGGCTGGGCGTTGCCAAAGCCATCGTGACCAAGCTCCGGCGCATCGTGCAGAAGACGCGCTCGACCAACCTCGATCCGATCATCACGCTACTCGAAGCCGAGATCCTGCGGGCGACCGGCGATCTCGAGCGCGCTGCAGGGTTTTACGTGCGTGCCGCCAGCGAAGCGCGCGGGCGCAACCTGCACCACCTGGTCGCGTTCGGCATGGAGCAGCGCGGCGAAATGCTGGAAGAGCTCGGCGCGCAGGACGAGGCAGCGCTATTTTTCCGTGAGGCGGCGCTCGCCTACCAGCGCTGGGGGCACGTCACGAAGGTGCGCCAGCTGGAAAGCGCGCGCCCCGAGCTGAAGGCGATGGAGCTTGCCACGTACGGCACGCTGGCCGGCAGCGTGCGCGAGCAAAGCGCATTGTCCGGTAGCCGCACCGCTGCAACGCGGACGGTGATGCAAGCGACCCGCGGTCAGAGCCGAGCCACCCTGCAGGCTACGGTCTCGCGCACCTTGAACGAAGCGCTGGATCTCACGACCGTACTCAAAGTGTCCCAGGAGATCAGCACGCAGCTCTCCGGATCCGGTGTGGTGCGTGCCGTGCTGAGCGGAATAGCGCAGAACGCGGGCGCCGAACGCGTGCTGTTCGTGCTGCGGGCTGAAAACGGCGTGGAAACCGTGTACGCCGAGTTCCGTGACGGAGACTATCGCGAGCTCGGAGTTCCGCTCGGCGACTACGACGACGCTCCGCACTCGCTGATTCGTGTCTTGCGGCGCACGCAAAAGCCCGTGGTCATCGCGGACGGCTCGAGCGACGGCGGGCATGCTTCGGACCCGTTCATCGTGCAGAATCGCTGCTTGTCGCTAGCGGGCATCCCCGTCGTCAGGAACAACGTCGTGACGGGCTACCTGGTGCTCGAGAATCGTCTGGTCGCCGGCGCCTTCACCCCGCAGCTCGTGGATCTGACGCGGGCACTCGCGAGCCAGGCGGCCATTTCGCTCGACAACGCATCCTTGTACGAAAACCTGGAGCTCCGGGTGCGCGAGCGCACCGTCGAGCTCCGTGCGCGCAACGCCGAGCTGCGCATGGTGCTCGACAACGTGGCGCAGGGTCTCGTGACGGTCGACCGGGAAGGACGTCTGTCCAGCGAGCGCTCCCGGATATTCGAGCACTGGTTTGCCGGCGGCTTGCCCGACACGGTCCACACGCTCTTTGCACCGGATCCGAAAAGCGCCGCGCTCTTCGAGTTGGGCTGGGAGCAGCTCATCGAGGGCGTACTGCCGCTCGAACTGTGCATCGAGCAAATGCCCAGGCGCCTGCATCTGGAAAAGCGTTCGTTCGAGCTGCACTGGCGGCCGATCGCGGGCGAAGGCGAACAGCTGCGGCGCGTGCTGCTCGTCATGAGCGACGTGACCGAAGTGCGTCTCCGACAACGCTCGGAGCACGAGCAGCGCCAGCTCATGGCGTTGGTGGAGCGCCTGGCTCACGATCGCGGCGGCGTGCTCGAGTTCATGCGTGAGTCGCGCGCGCTGGTTCACGAGGTTCAGCACGGACATTCTGCTCCGGAAGTGGAAAAACGCCTCGTTCACACGTTGAAGGGTAATTGTGCACTGTTCGGCGTGAGTGTTTTGAGCGCGCTGTGCCACGAGATCGAGAACGGCCTCGAGCTCGACCGGCGATCCGTGTCCGAGGACGAGCGCATCCGTTTGCGCGACGCGTGGTCCGAGCTCGAAAAGAGGCTCACGCCCTTCCTGGACATGAATACGAGCACCTTGCTGGTGGTGAGGCGGGACTACGACTCGGCCTTGAAGCAGCTGCAACGCGAGAACCATCCCCTGGGCCACGATCTCGAGCTGTGGGCTTTCGAACCCCTGGATCTGCGCTTCCAGCGCATCGGAGAGCAGGCGCGGCGGCTGGTCCAGCGCCTCGCCAAGGGCGATCTCGAGATCCAGAACGAGCACGGGGGTTTTCGCATTCCGCCCGAGCCTTGGGCGCCGTTCTGGGCGGCGTTCGCGCACGCGGTGCGTAACGCGGTGGACCACGGCATCGAGAGTCCCGAGGAACGCCGCTTGGCGGGTAAAGGCGCGCCCACGCTCACGCTACGCGCGTATCAGCGCGGAACCAGCTTCGTCTTCGAGTTGTCCGACGATGGCCGGGGCATTGCGTGGGACAAGATTCGCAGCAAGGCGCTGGCTGCGGGGCTGTGTGCGGACACGCGCGAGGATCTGGTCGCGGCGCTGTTCGTGGCCGGGATCTCGAGCAAGGAGTGCGCGGACGAGCTGTCCGGTCGCGGCATCGGCATGCCCGCGCTGCTCGAGGCCTGTCGCGCCATGGGCGGTGAAATCTCCGTGGAAAGTAGCAGCGGCCAGGGAACGACCTGGCGTTTCGAATTTCCTGGCGAGCTCGCCCGCCCCGCGCTGGAACGCCGCGCGTCGGTGCGACCTTCCGTGGCTCCCGCCAACTGAACTGAAGTTGGCGCTATAGTCGACGCGCATGTTGTTGCGTGTACCCAGGCCGGCTCTGCGTCCCTTCGTGAAGGTGCTTTGGGCGTCGGATGACACACGCGCAGCACCGAACGGCGTGACGCGCGAGCGCGTGCTGCCAACGGGCACGGCGCACATCGCGTTTCGGCTGTCCGATCATCCGCTGCGCGTGTTCGATGACTTCGATACCTCGATCGAGCACGTTCTGGGTCACGCGATCCTGGGCGGACCGCGCGCGGCGTCCTACGTCCGCGACGTGTCGCAGCCCGCTCGTTCCGTCGGGGCCCAGCTCCAGCCGGGAGCGGTGGCGCTGCTCACGCGCGCGCCGGCGGCCGAGGTTTCGGGCCGGCACGTGCGCCTCGACG
>DATHEN010001198.1:0-8839 GCA_035318565.1 Polyangiaceae bacterium | reverse complement strand
TCGACGTACGGCTCCGCGGCGGCATCCGCCGGCAGCACTTCTCCGAAGCGTGAAACGCTCTCACCCGCCGCCCTCAGGGCTCGCTCGGCGTCTGCGACGCGTTCGGCCGCTACCACCACGACGAGGCCGACGCCCAGGTTGAAGGTGCGTCGCATCTCGGCCTCCTCCACCGGACCGCCCTCGGCCAGCACCTCGAACAAGGCCGGCCAGGGCCGCGCATGCGAGACGCGCGCGCGCGTGCCATTCGGCAATACACGCGGCAGATTTCCAGGGACGCCGCCGCCGGTGACATGGCAGAGCGCATGCACGTCTGGGCCGAGCTCGCTCACCAGACTGGCTACGGCGCGCGCGTAAATGCGGGTCGGCGTGAGCAGCGCCTCTCCGACACTGGTCGCGAGTGCATCCACGCGGTCGGCGTAGGTGAGGCCGAGCTCCTGTTCGAAGATGCGGCGCGCCAGTGAGTAGCCATTCGAGTGCAATCCCGAGGACGCCACCGCGAGCAGCGCGTCGCCCGGGCGCACGCGTGCCGGGCCGAGCAGTGCCTTGCGGCTCACGACTCCGACACAGAAGCCGGCCAGGTCGTATTCCCCTTCGAGGTACATCCCGGGCAGCTCGGCGGTTTCGCCACCCAGCAGTGCACAGCCCGCGAGCCGGCAGCCGTCCGCGATGCCGCGGATCACGCTCTCCGCGACATCGACGTCGAGCTTACCGGACGCAAAGTAGTCCAGGAAAAACAACGGGCGTGCGCCGGTAGTGACCACGTCGTTCACGCACATCGCCACCAGGTCCTGGCCGATGGTGTCGTGGCGGCCCGTGGCGAAGGCCACCTTGAGCTTGGTGCCCACGCCGTCGGTGCCGCTGACGAGGACCGGCTCTTCCAGACCGGCCGGCAGTGCGCACAAGCCTGCGAAGCCGCCGACGTCTTCCAGCACTTCGGCGATGCGCGTCGCGCGGGCGAAAGGTTTGATGCGCTCGACGAGCGCGTCACCTGCGTCGATGTCCACGCCGGCCTGCCGGTACGTCACCATGGGCCGAGTCGTAGTCCCATGTTCCGTACGGGTCGAGAGCGCGCCGCGCTGGCGCGCCGAGCCGCGAGTTTTTCAGCGCGCTGCGCCGGCTCTTTGCGGGGAAAATGCGGCCAGAGAAACGGGCGGCCGCGTGCCCCGCAGCAGCGCGGCGGTGATCTCGGCGGTGATCGGGGCGAGCAGGATGCCGTTGCGGTAGTGGCCGGTCGCAAGCGTGAGGCCCGCGATGCCCGCCGGACCGAGCAGCGGCAACTCGTCGTCCGTATAGGGCCGAAAGCTCGACCACGCCGAATTCACGCTGGCCTCCGCCAGGCTGGGTACGAGCTCGATCGCGGCCGAGAGTAGGTCCCGGACCGCGGCGGCGGTGACCTCGCGGCGGTACCCCACGAACTCGAGCGTGCTGCCCACCAGGGTTCGTCCGTCGTCCCGCGGAACGAGGTAACAACGCGGCCCGTACACGACGCGGCTGAGCAGCGGTGCGGGTGAAGCGAGCTCGACGATTTGTCCGCGCGCCGGTCGCACGCTGCCCGCTCGGAGCGGCAGACCTTCGATCAAGGTCGTCCAGCTGCCGGCGGCGACGACCACGTGCTCTGCCAACAGCTGGACCCCGCCGTCCAGCGTGACGCCCCGCACCTGCTCGCCCTTTACGAGCACGCTCTTCACGTAGGCGCCGCTGCGAAACTCGACGCCCGCACGCTGCGCGGCGATGTGGAGCGCGCGCAGCAGTAGCCGTGGGTCGACGCGCGCGTCCGATTCGAAGAGCACGCCTCCCGCGACGTCTCGTGAGAGCGCTGGTTCGACTTCGCGAAGACGCGCGCGTCCGATCCGTTCGGAGCGCAGACCTTTGCGGGTTTGCCACGCCGATGCGCGCGCAAGCGCGCCCGCCGATGCGCGATCGAAGGCCACGCGCAGTACTCCGCCGCTGCGAAATCCGACGTCGATGCCGGTTGCCTCGAACAAGCGCTTCGTCCAGCGCGGGTAGCGCGACAGGCTCTGCATGGACAGCTCGAACATCGGCCCGGAAGCGTGCGCTTCGGCCTGCGCGCCCAGGATGCCGGCGGCGTGGCTCGACGCTTCCGCGCCGGGCACGCTCTTTTCGAGCACGGTCACCGCGAAGCCCCGGCGCGCGAGCTCCCAACTGCACGCGCAGCCCATGATCCCGCCGCCGATCACCAACACTTGCGCGGTGCGGGTGCGGCTCGGTGCGCTCTCAGCCATCGCGGATCGGACGCAGCAGGCGGAACAAACCGTAGACGTTGAAGGCGGCGAACCCGGCGAAAAGCGCCAATAGCCCGAGCGACCAGCGCGTGCTCTGCGGCGCCTCGCCGTCGATGAGGAGCCAAGCGTTCGCGGCCATGCCCGCCGATTCGCCGAGGCCGCGGTAGCGCAAGCCGGCCTCCGCGACTGGGACCAACCTGCCGACGAACGAATTGGGAGGAACGAAATGCGGGCCCTCCATCTCACTCGGCACGCGCACCTGAACCCACAAGTGCGCGCTATCGGCCACGCGCGCCAGCCGATAACTGTCCCCTTCCAGGGGCCGCTGGTAGCGCACCGCCCCCGCATGGGCCAAGGCGGCCTCACCCTGCACCCACGTGTTCGGTTTGGCGTGCGCCGGATCGAAAAAGGACAAATTGCCCAAGCGGGTCGGTGGCCCCGACTGGAGCGCGTAGAGCGCCTCACCGCGCAAGGCAAAGCTCATGAAGCACGCGGCCACGACCGTGAGCAGCATTGCCGCGAGGGTCAGCGTCCGACCGGGGCGGCGCGGCCGCGGTAGTGCGCTGAGCTCTGGATCTAGGGCCGTCCGAGCCGCCGCGCTGCCGGGCGCTTCGATAGTTTCTGGGGTGCGGGCCATGGGAGACGGAAACGCTCGGGGTATAGCCCGGGGTTCCCCGGGTAGCGAGCTTGGGCTACCCTGAGCGGCTCGAGAGGGAAATCTACCGATGGCTGAAAAGAAGATCATCTGCCCCTCCTGTGGCTTCAAGAACAGCGCTCCTCTTCCGAACAACCGCTGCGTGTCGTGCGGCGCCAAAATCGAAGACATCCGGCGCGCTCTGAACCGTCAGGAAGAGCTCGAGCGGCGCTATCAACAAGAGGGCTTCAGCGTCGGCTGGTTTGCGATCTCCATCGTGATCATGGGCGTTTTGACCGCGGCCCTGGTCATGGGGCTGCCCATGGTGCTCCCAACGCTCGACTTCGAAGGTTCGGCGGGCATGTTGATAGCCATCCCCGTGTGGTTCATCGGCGGCGTGCTGGTGGGCCTGATCTCCCCGGGCAAGACCTTCGTGGAGCCGGTGGTGGCCGTGTTCCTCGTGGCCATGCCCACGGCGTTCCTGCTCTTCGAGACGCAGACCGTGAAGACCATGCCGGCCTTCATGTACGTGTTGATGTCCGCGCTCGGTGTGCTGTTCACGTTGATCGGCTCGTACATCGGCGAACGCGTCCAGATGGGCCCTCCGCCCAAAGCGGCGGATTGAAACGTCGCGAGCCGCTCCGGGCAGCCGCGAGCGCGCTGCTGCTCGTTCTTTCAGCCTGCCGCGGAGAAACCGAGCAGCGCGGGCGCGGCGAAGCCGAACGTTTCGCGCGCGCGGTGAGTGCGCTCCGGGACGCGGACAACGCGGCAAAACGCCCGCTTCTGGCTGCTCTCAGCGCCATGCGCTGCGCGGAACCTTCAGCCTGCGAGCTGCAGCGCGTTTGCAGCGACGCCTACCGCGCGCATCTCGAGGGCGTGCAGAAGTCCGAGCAAGTGCGCAGTAACCTGGATGCACGCGACGCTGCGGTCGCCGCACGAACGGCGGACTTGCTGCACGAGCTCGATAGCGCCGAACAACTGCTGCGCATGGCGCGGGAAGGTACGAGGCAGTGTACGGAGCTCGAGGGAAAGTTGCGGCGGCAGTACCGCGTGTGAGCGCTCTAGGGCGCGCTCGCGGCGGGCGGCGCGCCCTGTACCTTCGGCCCCGGCGTTCCGGGAATCTTGATCCTAGGCATCTTCGGCAGCGTGAATCGCGCTCCCGCGCTGACGGCGGCGCCCGCGTCTCCGCTGGCCGCAGCGCCCGCGTCTCCGCCGAGCGTGCCGGTCGGGGGTTTCAGTTCCGGCGGTAACCAGCCCGCTTCAGCCCACTGTACGCGGCCGAAGCGCGTGGCTTTGTGAAAGTTGCCCTGTCCCAGGATGGGCGACCAGGCCACGCCGCCGTTGTCTTGCATGGCGTAGAAGTTCATGCGCCACGTGTCCCCCACGGCGGGTGGAACCTTCTTCGCCTTCGTGAACGACTTCCAGGGCAGCAGCGCTTCGACCACGTAGCCCTGATCCTTGTCGCTGGCTTCATCCAGCGTGCCCTGAATGGTCACGGCGCTCTTCAGTTTCGCCGACCACTCCTGGTGTCCGAAAGGACCATTCGGGTCCTTCTTCGGCTGGTTGTAGGCATCGAACTGAGAATCGAAAACCAGGTTCTGCGGATTGATCTGAAGCTCGTAATAGTTCTGGTTATCGCCGTCGCCGTCTGGGTCGATCATGATTTCGACCGTGTCTTTGGTCCACAGATGCGGGTCTTTGTCTTCTTTCTTGAAGCCACCGCGCACGTCGCTGTCCTTCACTTCGAAGCCCACGAGCAGGCCTTCGTCGTTCCAGAGGACCTTGACCTGACCGCTGATCGGCGCGGTGGGATTCGCGCGCCCTGAGCTCACGTCCACGAAAGACGAAGCGGGCGTCGTCGCCCAGGCCGGCTCGTCGAGCTTGCCATCGATCTTGATTTGCACGCCCCTGGCGAGCTTGTCGACACGCAGATTCGGAACGCGCGTGCTGACGGGGCCCTCCGCTGCTGCCGTGGCGGTGGTGGGAATGGTGGCGACGATGCCGCGCTTCTCGCTGTCATGAGGGCCGCTGATGGGCTTGAGCCGATCGTTGTCCTTCCACACGCCGACGACGACCTGCACCTTGTCCGTCTTCACACCTGCCGGCAGCGTGAAGACCTGCTGGTCCACGTAGTACTTGCCCGCTTCCCAGGCACTCGGCCAGAGCGCCTGGCGATTCTCACGCCATTCGCGCAGAGGCCCGACGTTGTCGATGTTGAGGATGCGCTCACCCGAGCCGTCGACGATGTGCGTGAACAGGTTCCAGCCTTCATCGAGTTTCTTGTCGCTGCGCCAGTACATGGTGAGAGCCACGCGCTGTCCGGCGGAAACGGGGCCGCTCGGTTCGATCGAGTAGCCGACGAGGGTGACCTTGCCGTCGTAGTTGATGTTGAGCTTGTGCGGCACGCTCGCAGGCGGCTTGTCCAGCACGAACGCCTTCAAGCGATCTTGGTCTTCTTTGGAGACATCACTCGATCCGCCCACACACGCAGTGCTGACGGCCGCCGCGCAAACGATGGAGCCCAAGGTTACGATCTTCGTCAAAGCCCGCATGATTCCCGTCCCGTCCTCGTTACTAGTTCTAGGAGTGCTGCTAAGTTTTGGCGGCACTCGGCGCAGGCTTCGTGGTGGCGGTCTTCATACGCACCACGATTCCGCGATTGGCGCGGTCCTTCGGTCCGCTGATCACGGCCAAGCGCGACATGCCTTTCCAAATACCCACGGCCAGCAAGATCTCCGATGACTTGACGCTCGCATCGAGCTGGAATTCCTGCTGGTCGACGTAGACTTTCCCGGGCTCCCAGAAGCTCGGCGGCCATGCTTGACGCGCGCCCACTTCGGTCTCCACGAGTTGGCGCAGCGGTCCCTCGTTGTCCACGTTCATCACCTGATTCCCGCCCTTGGTGAGCACGTGCGTGAACAGACTCCAGCCCGGCCTGAGCGGGGACACGGACTGCCAGTACGTCGTCAGCTTGATCTTGCCGCCCGGCGTGGCCACTTCCGGCTCCACGCTGTAGCCGATCACGTGCACCTTGCCCTCGAAGTCGATGAACGTGCGATTCGGGATGTTGCTCGGCACGCTCTCGAACACGTAGGGCATCAGCTCCGGTTCCAGAGCAACGCGCGGCTTCTCGGCTTTCTCGGCGCAAGCAGCTTGCAGCACCACACAAGCGAGCACCGCGCCCGAACGTAGGAGCGTGCGCGAGGCGTTCTGCCGGAGCTCTTGCAGGACTCGAGGCGTCACTTCTTCTTGCCTTTCTTGCGCGCAGTTCGTTGCTGCTTGCGTTGGTTCTTGCGCGCGTTCTTCTCGGCTTTGGAGAGAGTCTTCATGCGTGGCTCGGCGCCGCCCATGCCGGGCATCATGCCGGGCATTCCCATACCGGGCATCATGCCGGGCATTCCCATGCCGGGCATGCCCATCCCGGGAAAGCCCGGCATTCCGGGCATTCCGGGCATGCCGCCCATGCCCTCCGGAAATTTGCCGGATTTCATGGCGCGGCGCATCTGGCGGGCAGCCGCGATGTTCTTCATGCCCGGGATCTTGCCGAGCATGCCCATGTTCTGTCCGAAGCCGGACATCATCTGCTTCATGAACAGAAACTTTTGGACGAGCTCACCGACGCCCTCGGCAGGCTGCCCCGAGCCGCGCGAGATACGGTTCACGCGGCTTGGCTCGCGGATCAGCGAGTGCGGATCCTGGCGCTCGGAGCGCGTCATCGATTGGATCATCGCTTCGATGCGCACGAGCTCTTTGTCGTCCAGGTTCGCGCCGGGCGGCATCATGCCGCCCATGCCCGGGATCTTCTCGACGAGATCTTTGAGCGATCCCATCTGCTGAATCATCTTCACCTGGTTCAGAAAGTCGTCCAGCGTGAACTCGCCGGACATCATCCGCGCGGCGTCTTCCTCGGCCTTCTTCTGATCGATGACTTCTTCGAAGTCCTGCATCAGGCCGACGACGTCGCCCATGCCGAGCACGCGGCTCGCCATGCCTTCGGGACGGAACGTCTCGAGCTTGTCCGTCGTTTCGCCGAGACCCACGAACGTGATCGGCGCGCCGGTGACCTCTTTCACGCTGAGGGCTGCGCCGCCGCGGGCGTCGCCGTCCAGCTTGGTCAAGACGACGCCCGTGATGCCCAGGCGCTCGTTGAACGAACGCGCTGTTTTCACCGCGTCCTGACCGATCATCGCGTCGATCACCAGATAGATGTTGTGCGGTGCGACCGAGCTCTTGATCTCGCCGAGCTCCTGCATCAGGGGCTCGTCGATCGCGAGGCGACCGGCGGTGTCGTAGATGATCACGTCGCAGCCGAGGCGCTTCGCTTCAGCGTCCGCCTGGCGGCAAATTTCGATCGGGCTCGCTCCGGCGATGTTGAAGACGGGAACGCCGATCTGCTCGCCGAGAACCTTTAGTTGATCGACCGCCGCGGGACGCTGCATGTCCGCGGCCACGAGCAGCGGCTTCTTCTCCTGCTTGTCGAACCAGCGCGCGAGCTTGGCTGCCGTGGTGGTCTTACCGGAGCCCTGAAGACCGACCATCATCACGCCCGTGCGGCCGCCGCTCGGATACGTGACGGGCTCGCGGTCCGAGCTCATGATGGCCACGAGCTCGTCGTGACAGATCTTCACGAACTGATCGCCAGCGGAGACGGTCACGGTCTGGCCGCCGTGCTTCACCTTCGTCTGAACGGTGATGCCGGTGGCCTTCTCTTCGACACGCGCCAAAAAGCGCTTCACCACCCCCAGCTCGACGTCGGCCTCGAGCAGGGAGAGGCGCACCTCGCGCAGCGCGGCCTGGATGTTTTGGGGAGTGAGCTCGGTGAGGCCCGCCAGGCGGTTCTGCGCCTCGCGGAAGCCTTTGATCAGCGCATCGAACACGGCAGGGCGCGTCTTAGCACAGTTCCGCTGTTGCTCCTCACGAGTGTTTGTCGAGGCAATTCATTCGCTTAGCAAAGTGTTCCACGCCGTTCAGAAAGCTCACCCCCCAGCCTTTTCCCGTGCTGCCTGAACGCGGGCGTAGAGCTCTCGACGCGGTAAGCCCGTCCACGCCGCGAGCTCGCCAGCGATGGCCTTGGTGGCTGCGCCGCTTTGCAATAGCTCCGCGATGCGCGCCTCGAGAGCGGCATCGTCCGGGGGCGGACGCTCCTGCTCGGCGACGCTCTCCTCGCTGAGCTCTCCGAGCACCAGGGTGAGCTCGCCGCGCCAGCTCTCCGTCGCGGCGAGCTCAGCGAGGGTACCGCGGTGCACTTGCTCGTACATCTTGGTGAGCTCCCGGCACACTACTGCGGCGCGCCCGGGTGAGAGCTCGGCCAGCTCGCGCAGCGTTTGGCGTGCGCGGGTCGGCGCCTCGAAGAGCACGATCGGCTCGGGCGCTCTGGCGATGCGTTCGAGCAGCGCGCGCCGCTTGCTGCCCTGCCGTGGCAGAAAACCCAGAAACAGAAATGGGCCGGTCACCAAACCGGAGAGCGCGACCGCGGCGCTGACGGCGCTCGGACCGGGCACGACCTCGAGGCGCAAGCCGCGAGCGGTGAGCTCTCGGACGAGAGTCGCGCCCGGGTCACTGATGAGCGGCATACCGGCGTCACTGACGAGAGCCACCTTTTCACCGCGCTCCACGAACTCGCCGAGCTCGTGGACGTGCTCGGGCGTGGCGTGCGCGTCCAGCCTGTGCACCGGCTTGTTGTGAATTTCGAGGTGCGACAGCAGCGCTCGCGTGCGCCGCGTGTCTTCGGCGAAGATGCGGTCCACTTCGCGCAGAGTTTCGATGGCTCGCAAGGTCAGGTCGCCCAAATTTCCAATGGGCGTCCCGACGATGTAGAGCGTGCCGCTCAACGAGAGCTAGTTTCCGACCTCGACCGCGTCGCCCAGCGTTTCGCGCAGGTAGTCGCGCAGTCGGCCTGTGAGACGCGCCTCGAGCTGCCGCACCCGTTCGCGTGAGACGCCGAACTCGTCGCCGAGCTGCT
>DATHEN010001197.1:0-2887 GCA_035318565.1 Polyangiaceae bacterium | reverse complement strand
CGAGCTTCTTCCTCGGCATACTTTCGCTCGGTCAAGTCCCGGGTGACCTTCGCAAAGCCAATCAGGACATCTGCCTGCCTGAGTGCGGTGATCGTTACGTTGGCCCAGAACCGAGACCCGTCCTGGCGCACGCGCCATCCTTCTTCCTCGAAACGCCCGTCGCGCGTGGCCGTCTCGAGCTCGAATGAGCACTTGCCGGCCGCAACCTCCTCAGGTGGGTAGAAGATGGAGAAGTGCTTGCCGATGATTTCGTCAGCCGAATAACCTTTGATGCGTTCGGCCCCTGCGTTCCACGTTGCGACTCGCCCGACAGGGTCCAGAACGAAGATCGCGTAGTCCTTGACGCTCTCTACGAGCAAACGGAACAAGGCATCCGACGCGCGCAGAACAGGCTCACGATCTTCTGGTTTGGACGGCGACGCACTGGAGACTCGCAAGCGCATTCTTGTCAGCGTTCGTCGATACGCACGTATGCCAAAATGGAGACTGCGTTGCACCGAGGTCAGCGTCAACCTTCGCCGTCTTGCGTTGACGCAAGCCCGAGCGCGCGCGTAGATTCTGACGGCCGAGCGCCCCCTCGATCCGGTTCGCGGAGGCCGAGCTCGGATATGAGGGAGGTCCGGTCGGAGCAGCATGGCGACGGGCGACTCGGTCTTCACTCGGCTGCGCAAGCTCAAGCAGCCCGACCGCAGCGACTCCGGCCGGCTGCTGCGCGAGATCGTTCGCGCGCGCATCTTGGGTGCGCCTGCGGGCACGGCTTCGGATCCGACGATGCCGGCGGCGTTCCACCTCGACTATCGCCAGTCGATCGCCCAGGCGGAAGACGAGGACATGGTGCGCCGCCTGCGCCGCGCCAATGCCGTGGGCGCGCTGATGTGGCCGCCGTTCTTCTTGCTCGATCTGATCGTCGGCCACCGCCATCCGGACGTGCTGGGCCCGTTGTTCGCGCTACGCGCGGCCTCCTGGGCGATCTGCGTCTTGGGGTTCGTGGTGCTCTCGCGCGTACGCAAGCCATCCCCGTCGGTGATGTCACTGCTGCGCGTTCCGCTGTTCGCAGCCCAGTGCGTGCTGACCGCGCTCAAGTGCCTGCTGTTCGACGGGGTCGAGAACCGCTACGCAACCGGCATCATCCTGGTGATGATCGTGCGCGCCGCGTTCGTGGCCGAGCCATGGCGCGCCGGCGTGCTGCCCTACGCGCTGATGTGGCTGGCCTTCCCCGTGACGATGCTGATCGCAGCGCCGTGGAACCCCATGGTCGCCGCGCAGCTGCACGACCCCGAGGCGCTCACCATCTTCGTGACCCAGAACGTCATCTCGTTCGGCGCGGCGCTGACCGGAATCATAAGCAGTCACGGCATGTGGCGGCTACGCCGTGAAACCTACGAGGCGCGCAACCTCGGCCGCTACCGGCTCAAGGAACGGATCGGCCGCGGCGGGATGGGCGAAGTCTGGATCGCGCATCACCTCGGCTTGCGCCAGGACGTCGCGCTCAAGGTTCTGACCGCACGCGGCGCCAGCGAGCAGGAAGCCGTCGCTCGCTTCGAGCGCGAGGTGCTCGCGATCAGCCGGCTCTCGCATCCCCACACGGTACGCATCCTCGACCACGGCGCAACGCCCGAGGGCATCTGGTTCTACGCGATGGAGCTGCTGCACGGCGTGGACCTGGCCGCCCTACTCCAGCGCGACGGCGCATTGCCACCGGCGCGTGCGATCGACCTGATGACCCAGGTCTGTGCCGCGCTGGCCGAAGCCCATCACCACGGTGTGGTGCATCGCGATCTCAACCCGGCAACATCTTCGTCGCGACCGTCGCGGGCCAAGCAGACTTCATCAAGGTCCTCGACTTCGGTCTCGCGAAGCTCACCCTCGAGCCTGAGCCCGAGGGCGCACAGCTCACTCAAGACGGCTCGGTGCTCGGCACACCGAGCTACATGGCGCCCGAGACGCTCGCCGACAGCAAGCAGGTCGATCCGCGCTCGGATGTGTACGCGCTCGGCTGTGTGCTGTACGAGATGCTTGCAGGACGCCCGCCGTTCGAGGACACGAGCTTGCCCGGTTTGTTGCGCCAGCACGCGGAGGCGCGGGCGGAACCACCCTCGCAGAAACGCGGCGCCCCGCTGCCCGTCGAGCTCGAGGCGATCGTGCTGCGCTGCCTCGAAAAGAATCCCGATGAGCGCTTCGACGACGCGGCACAGCTCGGCGCCGCGCTGGCCGCTTTGCGCGGCTGACCGGCAGCCTTGGTGCTCTGACGGGGTCAGAGCACTAGCCGGAGCAGGGCAGCACGCGGACGATCTTGATCTTGGTCGGGCTCGAGCCGGGAGCGGGATAGGCGACGCTGCCGTCGGGGAAGTCTCTGAAGTCCTGGAACTCGTTGCTCGGGACGGCGATCGGGATCGGCGTACCGATGGCAGCGCCGGTCGAAGCGTCGAGCACTTGCCCGGTCATGTTGGCACCGGACGCAACCCAAGCTGCGAACAGGTGACTGCCGTACTTCACGAGGTGCGGCTCGTCGCCGCTGCCGAGGCTGACGTCGGCCGCGGTCCCACCGCTCGCGGTGAAACGGAACAGGTGCAACGCGCCGGAGTTGCTCACCAGGGTCCAATAGCTGCCGGCGGTCGCCGCCACCACCACGTTGCTCACCGCGGAATCGGTCGCGCTGATCGCGGAGACCAGCTTCCCTGCGTTGACGTTGAGCCCGACGTTGGGAAAGCCGTCCGAGCGACAGATCATCACGAAGCGGGCAGCGCTCGCGTCCCACGCGATCTTCTGGAAGCCGCTGTGGCTGCAGCCCCAGTCGAAGCTGTTGTGGCCGGGCAGCAGCGCGCCGCTCGGGCCCACCACCCTCATCTCGTCACCCTGATGGATGTTGATCGCCGTGTTGCCGCCG
>DATHEN010001196.1:0-7576 GCA_035318565.1 Polyangiaceae bacterium | reverse complement strand
CGGCCGTGGATGGTGTGGAAGCCGTACGTGTTCATGTAGTACGGAAAACGGCTGGAGCAGCCGATGCCGCTTACCCAAACCATGCGCTCGAGAGGAATGCCGAGCTCCGGCATCACCTTCTGCACGTTCGCAAGAATGGAGTAATCACCGCAGCCGGGGCACCAGCGCACTTCTTGATCGGTGGCGTAGTCCTTGCGGGTGAGTTGACTTGGTTCGACGAGCGATGACATGGCGGCTCAACTTTCCAAAGCTTGGCGGATACGGCTTTCCAACTCTTCGATCTTGAAGGGCTGCCCTTTGACTTTAGAGTAGCTCTGCGCGGGCACCAGATACTGGGCGCGAATTACCTTCACGAGCTGACCCAGGTTCAGCTCGGGCACGAGCACGCGCTCGAAGCGCGCCAGAACTTCGCCGAGATTCTTGGGGAACGGATTCAAGTAGTGAACGTGCGCGTGGGAGACGTCGAGGCCGCGTTCGCGGCAGCGCTGCACGGCCTCGCGAATCGCGCCGTACGTCGAACCCCAGCCCAGCACCAGCAGCTTGCCCTGATCGGCGCCGACTTCGATCTTTTGATCCGGAATGTCCGCGGCAATGCCGGCGATCTTGGCGGCGCGTGTGAGGCACATGCGCTCGTGGTTGTCCGAATCGTAGGAAATGTGACCCGAGTCGTAGTCTTTCTCGAGACCGCCGATGCGATGCGTGAGCCCCTTGGTTCCGGGGATCGCCCAGACGCGGGCGAGGGTCTCCGGATCGCGCAGGAACGGATGAAAGCCCTCGGGGTCAGTGCGAAATTCGGGTTTGAACTTCGGAAGGTCCTCGGCCCGCGGAATGCGCCAGGGCTCGGCGCCATTGGCGAGATAGCCGTCGGTCAGGAGCATCACCGGCGTCATGTAGCGGGTGGCGATGCGTACGGCCTCGATTGCCATGTAGAAGCAGTTGCCGGGCGTCGAGGCTGCCATCACGCAGAGCGGCGCCTCGCTGTTTCGCCCGAACAGCGCCTGCAGCAGATCGGCCTGCTCCGTCTTCGTGGGAAGCCCAGTGCTCGGCCCGCCGCGCTGGATGTCGATGACGACCAGCGGGAGCTCCGTTGCGATCGCCAGACCAATGCCTTCCATTTTCAAGGCGATGCCCGGGCCGCTCGAGGTGGTGACGCCGAGATTGCCGGCGTACGAGGCGCCGATCGCGGTGCACACGGCTGCGATCTCGTCTTCGGCCTGGATGGTGGTCACGCCGAAATGCTTGTACTTGCTGAGCTCGTGCAAGATGTCGCTAGCGGGCGTGATCGGATAGGCGCCGAGCACGAGCGGTAAGCCCGTGATCTGGGAGGCCGCGACCAGCCCGAGCGCAGTCGCAGTATTGCCACCGATGTTGCGATACACGCCCTTCTGCACCGGCGCCGCCGGCACTTCGTAGCGGTAGTGGGAAATTTCCGCGGTTTCGCCGTAGGCGTGTCCCGCCTTCAGAGCCATGATGTTGGCTTGAACGATCTCGGGGCGCTTCTTGAACTTGCCTTCGATCCACTGAATCGTGGGCGCCACGTCGCGGCCGTAGATCCAGAACATCAAACCCAGCGTCCAGAAGTTCTTGCAGCGGTTCGCTTCCTTCGTGGAAACACCGGCGGGCTTCACCGCGTTGATCGTCAGCTTCGTGATGTCGATCTCGAGCAGCTCGTAGCCGGTCAGCGAGTCGTCTTCGAGCGGGTTCTTCGCGTAGCCCGCTTTTTTGAGGTTCTGTGCGTTGAACGCGCCGCTGTTGACGATCAATAGCCCGCCGCCGCGCAGATCCTGCAAGTTGGTCTTCAACGCCGCAGGATTCATGGCGACGAGCACGTCCGGTGCGTCGCCCGGCGTGTGAACGTCTTCCGACGAGAAATTGATCTGAAATCCGGAGACGCCGTACAAAGTGCCGGCGGGGGCGCGGATCTCCGCGGGAAAGTCCGGAAACGTGGCCAGATCGTTCCGGGCGATGGCAGCGGCTGACGTGAACTGGTCTCCAGTCACCTGCATGCCGTCTCCCGAGTCCCCGCAGAAGCGGACAACGGCACCTTTCAGCTTGAGGGGAGCGTCAACAGTGGGACTCGGCCGTAGCGAAACAGGTTCCGCCTGCGTTGCCATTCTCGTATTGCTCTGCCTTTCTCGCGCCCGTGCCCGTCCGACAGACCGTCACCTTGCACCGGGCGGAGCCGGAAAAAACTCGGCACCTACGGAGCTATTGTGACACGGGCGAAACCAGCGCTCGACGTAGCGGTCACTTGGTCCAAAGCCGCGCAATTGTCAAGCAATCCACTCGGGAAACGCGGGAATGGACGCAACGCGCGTGAGGACAGCGTGACGCGCTACACTTATGCGCAGCGCGTCAAGAACCGACCAGCCGGTAGGTCAACTTGCAGGAGCGTGACGATCCAGCATTTGCGCGAGACGCGGCGCGGCGGCTTCGACGTGCTTCTTAGCGCTCGGACGAAGCTTTTCGTACGCCTTCTTCACCGTGGAGCCCTCGGTCTTGGCTGCGCGGTTGTCCGTGACCTGAAGGAGCGCGTCGGCAACTCGTCCCTGGCTGCTGAGTAGGAACGTACCAGGACGCTGTCCCTTGGCGACGGCTTCCTCGTAGAGCGGATTCAGTGCATCCAGGAACTCGTCGAGGAGATGATCGACCACCTGACGAATGAAGCCCGGTTTCACACCCTGCACGAGCTTGTACGCACCCTTGATGGCAAGTCCGCTGATGCCGCTCTTGTCACCGACCTCTTGATCGAGGACCTGACAGGCGTCTTGAATCACGGCTTCGCGCTTCGGGGCAGTGCCCAGCTGGTCTCTGAGACTGGTCATTGGAAGTACCCGCTTTCGTGAGGCATCGCCTTTATCACTACTAACGCGACGTGTCGATGACGTTCCGACCGACTGGCCGCGCGGTCGTGCGGCCGGAAGACTACGCCGTACGCGGGCACCGCCCGGTATCGATCGACTCGAGCATCGGAACACGGATCGCGGATAGAAAGGCGAGGTGAGAAAGAAAGGACGCGCTATAACTACCTTGCCCCACCTCAGACCCCCCGCTTGCGCAGCGCGGGTTTCAGAGCGGCCTTCAGTTCTACATGGCGCAACAGCTCACGCGCGGCGGAAGACTTCTGGAATTCGATCTCCTGTTGCCGATAGGCCGTGGGGGCATGGCCGAGGTCTGGGCAGCACGCGAGACAGGTTCGGAAGATTCAGGCCTGTTCGCGGTCAAGGTCGTGCATCCCGTCTATGCGGGCCGGCCCGAGTTCGTGCGCATGTTCCTGCACGAGGCGGAGCTCGTGGAGAGTATTCGTCACCCGAACGTCGTGGATGTGTACGGCGTGCGCCAGGCGCAGGGCTTCGTGTTCATGATCATGGAGTGGATCGATGGCGACTCACTGCATGCTCTGATCGCCGAAGCGGGTAAGAGAAGGCCTGTTCCTCCAGAGCTAGCGGTGCGTATCATCGCCGATGCCGCCGCCGGTCTGCATGCGGCACACGAAGCGCATCTGCCAGACGGAACCTTCGCAGGCATCGTGCATCGTGACATCTCGCCGCACAACATCTTGATTGGCTCGGACGGCGCGGTGAAGCTCGTGGACTTCGGCGTTGCTCGCGCCAAGGGCGGCATGGCTTCGGTAGAAGGCGTATCGGGTCAGCTCGGTGGCAAATTCGGCTACATGTCGCCGGAGCAGGCGCTCGCGTTGCCGACGCTCGACCGCCGAAGCGATGTCTTCTCTCTCGGCATTGTCCTTTACGAGCTCACCACCGGCCGTCGTTTGTTCCTCGGTCGCGACGACGACGAAACACTGGCCTTGGTCATCGCCGGCGACATCCCGCGGCCGAGCTGCTTCGTTGCGGACTATCCGGCGGCGCTCGAGTACATCGTGCTGAAGGCGCTCGAGCGTCGCTTGCCGGCTCGCTACGCCAGCGCCGAAGAGCTCAAGAACGACCTCGAGGGTTACCTCCGCGAAGAGCGCATCGTCGTGCCCTCCGTGGGGGTCGGGGCCCTGCTCCAGCGCGTGCTCGGTCACAAGCTGGCCGCGCGCCGTGAGGACTTGCTGAGAGCGCTGCACGGGGACGAGCCGCTCGGCGATTCTGCCGTCTGGGCCCCTGGCGGGTGGGGGTATAGTGCTTTAGATCACCGCCGAGTCGGGGATGGCAGTCAGCCATTACTGGTGCGTGTGCGTCGCTGGGCGAGCAGCGTGTTGGGCCTGCCACTTTGAAGCATGTCGGCTGGCGGCCACGCTGGGCGCGCCGCAGGGCTTACGCGAGTCCACCAGGAGGCCGTTTGGCAATATGGATGAGCCGCGTTTTCCGCGGCGCTATGACATGAGCGCCATAGCCGAACCGCATCCCAGAACAGGCCACGTGTGACCGATCTTGCTTTGATGCATGCCGGAGATGGAAGAAGGGGTAATCCTTCGGCTAAGACTTTGTCTCACATGGGAAAGATTCTGGTCGTCGACGATCAGCGCAACATGCGCACCACGCTCGCCATGATGTTACGCGGCGGGGGGTACGAAGTGGACGAAGCCGCCGACGGCGGACAGGGCCGCGAGATGGGCGGCGCGGGCGCGTACGACGTGATCATCACCGATCTGCGCATGGGGGAATACGACGGCATCGAGGTGCTGCGCGCAGTCAAGGAAGCGCAACCGATGACCGAGGTCATCGTGATGACCGCATACGGCACGATCGAGAGCGCCGTCGAAGCCATGCGGCTCGGTGCGTTCGATTACATACAGAAGCCCTTCACCGAACAGGAGCTGATCGTCAAGGTCGGCAAGGCGCTCGAGAGTCGGCGTTTGCACGGACAGGTCCAGCTCTTCGCTCAGGAGTTCAAGGAGCGCTATCACTTCGCCAGTATCGTCGGCCGTTCGCAGGCCATTCGCGACGTGCTCACGCGCGTGGTCAAGATCGCACCCACGGACGCGATCGTGCTCATCACGGGTGAGAGCGGCACCGGCAAAGAGCTCGTGGCGCGCGCAGTGCACGCCAATAGCAAGCGCGCGAATCGTCCCTTCGTCACCGTGAATTGCGCGGCGATTACGGAGACACTGCTCGAAAGCGAGCTCTTCGGTCACGTGCGCGGAGCCTTCACGGGGGCGATCTCCGCGCGCAAGGGTCTGTTCGAAGAAGCGGACGGTGGCACGTTTTTCTTCGACGAGATCGCGGAGACGACGCTGTCGTTCCAGGCCAAGTTGCTGCGTGCGATCCAGGAGGGCGAGGTGCGCCGCGTCGGTGAAAACAAGCCGCTCACGGTCGACATTCGCGTGATCGCCGCCACCAATCTGGATCTCGGGGCAGCCGTCGAAGAACGGCGCTTTCGACAGGACTTGTACTACCGCCTCAACGTCGCGCGCTTCCACTTACCGCCGCTGCGCGATCGCCGGGAAGACATCCCGCTCTTGGTCGAGTTCTTTCTCGACAAGTACAATCGCAAGATGGCTACCCACGCGCGCGTCGGTGAAGGCGTGATGGATCGGCTGATTGGCTACGACTACCCCGGCAACGTTCGCGAGATCGAAAATATGGTGGAGCAGGCGGTGGCGCTCTGCTCCGGCGGTGTGATCACCGTCGACGACATCTTGCCGCAGTCTCCGCGCAAGGCGTCGGCCACGAAGGGCCGAACGCTGGCGGACATCGTGGACGATGCCGAGCGAGAAGCGGTGGAGGCTGCGCTGCGTGCCTGCGACGGCAGCCGCGAGCGCGCCGCCGAAGCGCTGGACATCAGTCCCACGACGCTTTGGCGGAAGATGACCCGGCTCGGCATCACGTTCGACAATAACCGCTGAAATCGCGCGGTTGTTCGCTGCCGTGGCCAATTGCCTCGCTGTGACGAACTGCGGCACTGAGGCGGCAAAAATCTGTTTAGCCCCATAGATCCCGGTGACGCCGACGGGAACACCCGGCCTGACCGCTCCGAACGAGGCATGTTGCCTCGCTGTGCAGCGGAGCAGACCTCCGCATGCCACGGGGTGAAACGCGACGACGCGGCATTTATGGCCTCGCCGCGCGCAAACGTGTCTCGGCATGGCGCGTGCAAAGCGGCCGCGCATGGAGTCACTGCATCGGGGCAAGGTACTGGTCGTAGACGATGACGAGGAGCTTTGTCGGTTGATCGAAGCCCAGCTGGGTCAGCGCCGGCATCAAGTCTCTTACACGAATCGCGCCGACGAGGCGCTCGAGCTTCTGCAAAATCACGAGTTCGACGTCACGCTGGCCGACGTTCAAATGTCGGGGATGAGCGGTCTGGCTCTGTGCGAGCAAATCGCCACCAATCGGCCGGACGTACCCGTAATCGTCATGACCGGCTTCGGCAGCATGGAAACGGCCATCGACGCGATCCGGGCCGGTGCCCACGACTTCATCACCAAACCGTTCGAAGCAGAGGCGCTCTCGCACGCCATTCAGCGCGCTCTGCAGCACCGTCGCTTGAGCGACGAGGTGAAGCGCCTGCGCCGGGCCATGGCTCAGAACCCGCAAGTGGACGGCTTGGTCGGAAACAGCGCTGTCATGCAGCGCCTTCGCGAGCTGATCGCGCGCGTCGGGGACAGCGACGCCTCGGTGCTGATCACCGGGGACAGTGGCACGGGCAAGGAGCTGGTGGCCCGAGCGCTGCACGCGCACAACAAGACGACCGATCCGCCTTTCGTGGCAGTGAACTGCGCGGCGCTCCCGGCGCTTCTGCTCGAAAGTGAGTTGTTCGGCCACGTCAAAGGCGCCTTCACGGATGCGCAGCGCTCGCGGGACGGCCTGTTCATCGAGGCCCACGGCGGTACGCTGTTCCTCGACGAGATTGCTGAAATGCCCATGGAAATGCAGGTGAAGCTGCTGCGCGCTCTGCAGGAACGCAAAGTGCGCCCGGTGGGGGGCAACACCGAGCGGCCGTTTTCGGCGCGCCTCGTGGCAGCGACCAATCGCGACATCGAGGCGGAGGTCAAGGCCGGCCGTTTCCGTGAAGACCTTTACTACCGCATCAACGTCGTGCGCGTGGAGGTGCCGCCGCTGCGCGAGCGAGGCACGGACGTGGTGGTCCTGGCGCAGCACTTTCTGGAGACGACGCGCGTGCGTCGCGGCACGCAGGTAGTCGGCATCTCGAGCGCCGCCGCTCAGAAACTCATGGACTACAACTGGCCGGGCAACGTGCGCGAGCTGCAGAATGCCATGGAGCGCGCGGTGGCGTTCACCGCCTTCGATCACATCACGGTGGACGATTTGCCGGAGAAGATCCGCACCTACGGCGGCGTGCCGAACGTGACTCAGCCGGAGACCACCACGGAGCTCTTGACCCTGGTGGAGGTGGAGCGCCGGCACATCGCGCGCGTGCTCAAGGCCGTGCTCGGCAACAAGACCCAGGCGGCGCGTGTGCTCGGAGTGGATCGGCGCACGCTGTACCGCAAGCTCGAGATGTATCAGGTAGATTAGCCCTCGGCTCAGTTGCGGACGCCAGATTTCCGCGGCCCACTTGGGGTGCTGACCATTCATCACAAGTCCCGACGCCGCCCTGGGACGGAAGGTTGATACTTCGTGCGGCTTGATTTTGGAGGTTAGCGCGGGGGCGACGCGGACGGCAGTCG
>DATHEN010001195.1:0-3102 GCA_035318565.1 Polyangiaceae bacterium | reverse complement strand
CGGATGACCGCCGAAGAGCAGACGCCAGCCGAGGATCCCGAACGCGAATACGTCGGCGCTGGGCGCCGTTCCTTCACCGAAATGCGCTGGATCGAGCTGTTCCGGCGCGAGATAGGCCAGCGTACCGATGATCGTGTCGAGCTGCGTCAGCGGCTGTAGCGGCGCGTCGAGCTTGGCGATGCCGAAGTCCACCAGCTTGACGTTCTTGGAATCGTGGGGCTCCTGCCAAAAAGCACGCGTCACGAGCACGTTGTCCAGCTTGAGGTCCCGGTGTGAGACGCCGCGCTGGTGCACGTACGCGAGCACGTGTGCAATGTGGCCCAGCACCGTGACTCGATGTTCAGGAGTGAGGCGCGGATCATCTTCGTGTTTGCGCAAGGCAGCGCCGTCCACGAAATCCATGGCTATGCCCAGCACGCTCAGCTTCAGATCCTCGAACAGCGCGTGAGATGCCACGAGCGTCGGGTGCTCGAGACGCGCCAGAGCGCGGGCCTCTCGCCGGACCCGTTCCACGTCGTTCGGCCGTGAAAGCGCCAGCGGCACGAGCTTCAAAGCGACGAGCGTACCGGGGTGGAGCAAGTCCTCGGCTTTCCAGACCGATCCCTGTCCGCCTTCGCCGAGTAGCTCGAGCAGCACGTAGCGGTCGACGCGTGCACCAGATGTGAGATCCAAGGAGACGTAGTCTATAGCCCAGAGGCCGCCCGCTCGGCGAAGTCTTCGACCTCCTGCCACACGCGCAGCACATTGCCCGAACAGATGGCTTCGATGTCGGCTTCCCCGTAGCCGCGCTCGAGTAGCACGCGCAGCAAGTTGGGATAGCCGGAAACGTCCTCCAGACCTTCCGGCAGCGCGTCGCCTACGCCGTCGAAGTCCGAGCCTAGCCCCACGTGGCGAATGCCGGCCAGCTCTACCACGCGTGCGATGTGATCCGCGACGCGTTCCAGGGTGGCGCGGGGCAAAGGATGCTCGAGCAAAAACTGCTGCTTGGTTTTCTCGCGCAGTTGCGCGCTCGTCCCCGGGCCCAGCTGCTCGAGAGCGCGTGCGAGCGCGCGCTTTTGGATTGCCTGCTGCTGGCGGAACGTGTCGTCGAGAAACAGCGCGCCGAAATTGACCTGGACCACGCCGCCGGCCTTGGCGAGCGCAACGATCATCTCGTCACTCAGGTTGCGCTGCCAGCCCGGTGTGAAATGTCGGCAGCCCGAGTGGGAGGCGATCACCGGCGTCTTGCTGACTTCGAGCACTTGCCAGAACGCTTCGTCGGAAATATGGGAGACATCCACCATGATGCCGAGCCGATTCATCTCCGCGACGGCGCGCTTGCCGAAGCTGCTCAGGCCGCCCTGGGTGCGTCGCCCGTCGTACGACGAATCGGCCAGATGGTTGTCACGGGCATGCGCCAGCGTGATGTAGCGGATACCGCGCGCGTGGAAATGCTGCACGTTCTCCAGGCGGCGCTCGAGGGGCGCACCATTCTCCATGCCGAGCGCCACGCTGATCTTGCCCTGCGCAACCTGAGCTTTCACTTCACGCGGGGAGCGCGCCATGGCGAAGCGCGCCGGGGCAGTTTTTATGACCTGTTCCATCAGGTCGATGAGCCGATCGGCGTAGGCCTTGGCGCCTCGACCTTCGTACTTCGAGGGCACGTAGATCGCCAAGAACGGCACGTCGAGGCCGCCCTGGCGGGCGCGTTCGTAGTCGAAGTTCAGCTCCGGCGCGCGCGTCGTGATGTCATGCACGAGCCGGCCCTGCCGATCGCGCGTTTGCTCCAGCCGATTCGGAGTGTCGATGTGACCGTCGAGAATGATGAAGCGCTGTGCGAGCTCGGCGGCGCGCAGAGCCGGATCCCGTGCTGCCGCGTCGGCGCGTTTCCCGCGAACGGGTGCTTCGGCCTCGGCGGCGTCTCCGATCGGTAGCGTCGAGGCATCGCTCGAAGGCCGGGCGCTGGTGAGTGCAGCTGGACCTTTGGGCTGCTTTTCTGGGCAGCCGTGAAGAAGAGCAGCCAGGCACACGAGAAATGCCCCGAGCAGGGCCCGTGTCCGGCCGTCCGCACGCGCTGGCATCTTCGCCCGACAGAATGTCACGGTTCGAGGCCGGCGTCGCGCAGCGAGCGGTGCTGAAGTAGCATGCCCAGCAGAACATGCCCGAATTGACCGAGTCCAATGCCTGGCGCGCGCTGAGCGAACACCGGCACCGCTTCGACACCTTCCACCTGCGTGACGCGTTCGCGCGCGATCCCGGGCGCGCCCAGCGCTTCTCGATCGCGTATGACGACCTGTTGTTCGACTACTCCAAAAATCGCATAACCAACGACACTCTGGAGCTCCTCGAACGCCTGCTCGTGCACACGCGTGTACCCGAATTCATCGAACGCATGTTCTCGGGTGAGAAGATCAACCTGACTGAAAACCGCGCCGTGCTCCATGTCGCGTTACGCAACCGATCCGAGCGCCCCATGCTCGTCGACGGCACGGACGTGATGCCGGCCGTGCGCGGCGTGCTCGCCCAAATGCGGCGGTTCACGACTCGCGTTCAGCTCGGTGAATGGAAGGGTGCGACCGGCAAAGCCATCACCGACATCGTGAACATCGGTATCGGCGGCTCCGACCTGGGCCCGGCGATGGCCTGCGAGGCGCTGCGCCCGTACTGGAAGCCGGGGCTCAACGCACACTTCGTCTCGAACGTCGACGCTACCCACATCGCCGAGGTGCTACGGCGCGTGCCCGCCGAGTCCACGCTATTTTGCGTGGCATCCAAGACGTTCACGACGCAGGAGACCCTGACCAACGCGCACACCGCGCGTGATTGGCTGATCGAACGCCTCGGTGACGCGGGGGCCGTGCGCAAACACTTCGTGGCGTTATCGACCAACGCGAAGGCCGTGCAGGAATTCGGCATCGATCCGGAGAACATGTTCGAGTTCTGGGATTGGGTGGGCGGACGTTACTCGCTGTGGTCGGCGATTGGGCTACCGATCGCGTGTGTGATCGGCATGGATCATTTCGAAGAGCTCCTGGCGGGAGCGCACGACATCGACGAGCACTTCCGGAGCGCGCCGTTCCGCCAGAACATCCCGATGGTCATGGCAATGCTCGGCGTTTGGTA
>DATHEN010001194.1:0-2969 GCA_035318565.1 Polyangiaceae bacterium | reverse complement strand
CAGCGTGGCGGCCTCACGAATGTGCTCGTCGTAGCGTGTGTAGCGCTCGGGCGAGTTGTCGCTGGGCATGAACGCACGCACGCGCGGTTTCTCGCGCGCCACGAGCTTGCTGCCGGCGCGTGGATTGTTGGTGAAGCTGATGACGCCGTTGGCGTCGACGCTCTTGTAGATGTCGGCCTGCCCGGCGCCGGCCAGGGTCCAAATGCAGACGCCCGCCAGGATACCCAGCGCGCTCTTGCTCTTAGATAAGTGTCGCCCAGAAGCTCGAGGAAGACGCATGTGTCGGAATACGAATGGTAGCGGTGCCCAGCGGCTCGCGTCCAGCAAACGCCGGTAGCCTCCCCGGCATTCCGGCGCACGGGTGGGCTCAAGTGCGCGTGTAGCGGTGCTTTACGCCTACCGGGAAATACTCTGGATCGCCGTGGCCCAGGAGGCGCACGCGGGGTGAGCGGTGTTCGGCTGGCACATAGTGAGCGAACTCGCTGTTCAGGCGCTCGAGGTGCTTTTGAATCGATCGGGAGATGTCGCGCGCGAGCTCGGCGCTCGGGCTGCCCCCGGGCAAGAGCTCGACCGAGACGTCGAGCGAGGCGTTCAGGTCCGAGTCGTGGCTGAGCTGCATCACGAACTTGCCGGTGACAGCGTCTGCTAGCTCCGGTTGCTCGAGCCCCACGCTGACGTTCTCCGGATAGATGTTCGCGCCGTAGAACGAGAGCGCGAAGTTCGCGCGCCCGAACACGAACACGAAGGGCAAGCGCCGCACGCGCTCTCGTGCAGGCGCCGGGCAGCGTTCGAGAGGGTCGAAGTCATGCTCGTGAAGGAACGCCAGCATGCGCTCGAAGGGCACGACGCCGCCGCGGTCCAAAATTTTGTAGCGCACCAGGGGCACGGCACCGTCCCCGGAGAACACGAGCTCGCTCTCGTCGAGCTCGAAGTAACGATGCAGCGGATCGTATTGGCAGAGCGTGGGCAAGCGTGCTTCGCCGAAGAGCTCGCGCGCGGGCACGGGGTGCTCGGACAAGAATCGCCGGATCGTGACGCTGAGCGGGCTCTCGTTGGCGAGCACTCCGCCGTCCGCCGTTCCATACAGTGAGGCGGAGCTCAGGGCCGGGTCGGGTACGCCGAGGCGTTCGCACACCAGGCTGCGCCATTCTTCGCTGAAGACCTCGCCGGCCAGCACGAGACGCGTGGGACAGCGGGTCCAATCGAAGCCGTCGGCGCGGGCGCTGTCGATCACGTCTTTCAAGAACGGCGGGTAACCGAACAGCACGACTTGATCGAAGTGCGGGCGGAGTGAGCCGAGGACGCGCAGAATCTCGGCCTTCTGATTGCCGGGAGTGGCCAGCGTGAGCGGATAACCCTTCGCGGCGAGCTCTCGGCAACACGCTGCGGTGTACATGCCACCGACCCAGTTGCCGAGGGCGAAACAGATCACCGCCAAGGTGCGGCGTTCGTCCGCGCGGAACGAGTCGTGGAGGACTTGCTCGAAGCGCATCGCACTCCCCACCTCGTCACTCACGAAACGTGGCCAAAAAGTCGGCGTACCGCTGGAACCCGACGACACCGCCAGCATGTCGCAAGCGTCCAGCTCTCCGCCACGACACAGCTGCGGTAACGGATGCAGACGCTGGTAATTCTCTTTGGTCGTGCTGGGCAGCCGCGCGAAGTCTTCGAAAGTGCGCACGGATTCGGCAGCGATGCCCTGCGTGCTCAAAAATTTTCCGTAGGCGGGAACCTCGCGCAGCACGGCTTGGAAGAGCTCGAGAGCATTCGCCTCAGGGGAGGAGAACTGATGCCGTTCGAGCAGGCTCGCGATGCTGGATTCGTAAAACCCCTGCCAGGCGCGTCGCGCGCGCCGTGATTGTTCTCTTCGCACGAGGTTCATGCCCGATACCCTGTGGCGGCGAGGATATAGCTCGAGTGGGGTTCTTGTAGGCTACTTCCTGCAAAAATGGCAGAACTGAGCCCTGGCATGCCCCTCCACGCCGTTGCACGTCGCTCGTTGGCCGATCAGGTATCGGAGCAGCTCGCGGACGGCATTCTGAGCGGGCGTTACGCGATCGGCAGCAATTTGCCGCCCGAACGGCAACTGTCCGAGTCATTCGGCGTCAATCGCCACGTCGTGCGCGAGGCGCTGCAACGGCTGGAGCAGCTCGGCATGATCGCGATTTCGCGTGCCAGCGGCGCCCGGGTTCTGGATGTAACGCGCGAGGCAGGCCTCGAACTATTGGCCACGATGGCCGAGTACGCGCGAGATGGCGCGGACGTGGCGCGCCACTGGCGCGCCACCCTGGAGATGCGGGCCACCATCGCAGCGGACGTGGCGCGCTTGTGCGCGCTGCGCGGCGACGCCGAAGTCAAAAGTGATCTGCTCGCACTCGCCCGGGAGATGGACGCCACCACGGATACACAAGCGCTGTTCGCCCTCGAGGTGCGCTTCTGGATCCGCATTCTGGATGGAGCGGGCAACCTGCCGTACCGCTTGGCGTTCAATAGCTTGATGAAAGGCGTCTCTGCGCTCGGCAGCGTCGCGCAGCACTGGTCCATCGAGGAGATCCGCAAGAGCGGCGGGCGCACCCCGCTCGCAGAGGCGATCGCTGCCGGGGACGTGCTCAAAGCGGAGGCGGACACGCGCAAGATCGCGCGCGGCACGGTTGCTGCGTTCGAACGTGTGTCAGGACTGGCCAGCGTCGAGCCGCGCACGCCCATCGGCACGAGTGAAGCCAGAGAGCCCGCCCCCGCCGTCGAAGCGGAGGCCGAGCCCACGCAGCCGCGCGCCGAGCGTTCCGCGCCGCACGGCGCAGCACGTCCGCGGCCTGCCAAGGTGCCGGCGCGACGCAAGACCCCGCGCGCACGTTGAGCGCGAGCCGAACTGTCAGCGGGCTACTTGCGCGCTTTTCCGGATTTGAGCCGGCGGCCTTTGGCGCTTCGCTTCGGGGCCTTCAGCGGCGTGCGGCTTGCCGAACCCGGCG
>DATHEN010001193.1:0-4631 GCA_035318565.1 Polyangiaceae bacterium | reverse complement strand
ACGGCGGCGTTCATCCGCTCGTCCCTGCTCCACTGCTCGTGGTCTGCGCTCGCGAGTTCCAGCTTTGCGGCCAGTGCCTCGGCTGCGCTCGACTGCAGCTGAACCAATGCCACCAGATGCTTGCGCCCGTGCCCGACCACGATGACGTGCTCGATCAGCTTCGCGCGTTTGTAGGCGCTCTCGACCTCGAACGGCGAGATCCGCCGACCGGTGGAGGTCTTGAAGAAATCCTCACGCCAGCCGGTGACGTACAGATAGCCGTCCTGATCGAGGTAACCGAAATCGCCCGTGCTGAAGTAACCTTCCGCATCGAACAGCGAAGACGCGCGCTCTTCGTCACCGACGTAGCCGGTGAAGACGCCCGGTCCTTTGACCGAAATTTCGCCCGCATCCGAGATGCGCAGGTCGTAGCTCGGGTGCGGGCGCCCGACCGAGCCGGTGCGGTTGTCCGAGAGCGTATTGCATGCGATCGGCACCAGGCATTCGCTGGTCGAATAGGCCTGCCGAACGGGCAAGCCCAGCGCGGCCAGACGATCGAGCATCTCCACGCCCGTGGGCGCCGCGCCGATGATCATCAGTCGGAGCTCGCGTTGCCAGCTCACAAAATCACGCGGCGAGCGTTCCATGGCGTAGAGCAACTGCTCGTAGACGAACGGGACGCCGGTGAAGTAGCTCGGCCGCAGCTCGCCGAGCAGCGTGACGAGCTTGCCGACGTCGCGCACCATGCGCGTTTCCAGTACGAAGGCGAGCGAAACCAGGTTGAAGATGCGCTGGTACAGGTGCTCCATCGGCAACCAGCCGAGCGCCAACCGACCGCCCTCGAGCTCGGGGTAGTAACCCGCAAGCGCAGCCACGGCGGCCATGACGCGACCATGCGTATGCATGATGCCCTTCGGCCTGCCGGTGCTCCCCGACGTGTAGATGATCGTGGCCGGATCTGCCGGCGTGCAATGCACTAGCGCCGTCGCATGCCGTCCGCGGTCCATCAGCTCGCGATGCGTGATGTAAGAGCGGCGGCCAGGATCCATCCCCGATGGCTCCAAGGTGCAGATCAAACGGCAACGATCGAGCGTGGTCGCAGCGAACCCCCTCAGCGCGGCCTCGTTCTCCACCACCACCACGGTCGCCCCACAGTGGGAAAGCACGTCATTGACGTGCTCCTTCGACCATTGCACGCCGATCCCCACGGGAATTGCCGCAAGCGCCTGCGATGCATACTCCCAAAGTGTCCACTCGAGGCAATTGGGTAGACAGATCGCAACGCGATCCCCGCCCCTCACGCCAAACCCCACGAGCGCGCTAGCGAGAGTCTGCAGCTGAATCCACAATTCCGAGCACGTCACGCGTGACGTGTCGTCGTTCGAAAAGGCGATTTGCTCGGGAAAATCCGCAGCCAGCCGCGCGAGCAGACCCACGGTGGTGTCTGAAGTGAGCGCCATCGTTGGCTACGAGTTTACCCGATGTGGGGGCCGAATCGCATGTAGCGACGCGATCGGCTCTCATGCGCCAACGCGCCCAATCGTACCCTTGACTTCGATCTACTGACATGGTGTTCTGAAGTCGCATCTGTATGTGACATGGTCGTCTTCCAACAAGACCTGCCTGCCTATCCTCTCAGAGCGGTCTTCGACGAAGCTGCCGAGGTGCTTGGCGACGGCGCTCTCGCCGAGCTGCTGGCCGAACACGGCGTGGCACGTCGAGACTTCGAGGACCCTCTGGTATGGGTCTCACTCGAGTTCGTCGAATGGCTGTTCGCGACGATCTCCGAACGCATCGCCGATAGCGACTTCGTCAACCGCGCCGCTGCGCGCTCGATGCGCGCGCAATACATGGGTCCGCTCCATTCGCTGGTGGTCGGTTTCGGCACGCCGCTGTTCATCTATCGCCAGCTGCCCAAGATGACGCGGCACTTGCACAATGTCGCGCGCTGGGAAATCGAGCAGGCTCGTCACGGTGTTGTCCGCTTGGTGCTGACTCCGAAGGCCGGCAGTGCCCGCGAACGAACCAATGCCGTGTGTCGGTTTCGCATCGCGCAGCTGAGGCGCGTGCCCATCTTGTTCGATCTCCCGAGCGCGCGGATTGAACACCCCCAGTGCATGGTCGAGGGCGCCGACACGTGCGTGTACGACGTCACCTGGGATGAGCCTCGTCGCCGCAGCCACGCGATTGCGGGGCTGTCGATCGGAGCGCTCGCCGGAGTCGCATTCGGAGCGTCCATGGCGGCGCCCGCATGGAGTTCCTGCGCGCTTGCGCTCGCCCTGGGGCTAGGCGGTTGGGCCTTCGGACGTGTGCTGATGCTGCGCCAGGACCTGAGGCTCCGCGTGCGCGAAGTCGACGAGCACAACCACGCTCTCGATCGCGTGATGCGCTCGAACGAGCAGCGCTTCGCCGAGCTGCTGGAAGCCAAGGCCGAAGTCGAGCGCAAGGTCGAGCAGCGCACCGAAGAGCTGCGCCGCGCAGGCGACAAGCTCGGCAGTGCCTTGGAGCAGCTGCAGGAGCTGGACCGGGCCAAGACCGACTTCTTCCATAACGTCTCTCACGAGCTGCGCTCCCCGCTCACGCTCATCCTCGCGCCGCTCGAGGACATGGTCGCGCGCCGTCAGCCGCCCGGCGGTCTCGAGAACGCCTACGCGGCCATGCAGCGCAACGCGCAGCGGCTGCTGCACTTGATCAATCAGCTGCTCGATCTGGCCAAGATCGGCGCGGGTGCGATGAAGATCGATCCTGCGCCGGTACAGCTGATCGGCCTGCTCGACGGCATCGTACGTGGATTCGAGCCGGCGGCCGCCAAGAAGGGGATTGAGATCCAGCTGGACGCGCCCGAGACCCTGCCCAACGTCGTGCTCGACGCGTCATGGATCGACTCCGCGGTCACCAATCTGATCGCCAACGCCGTGCGCATGACCGAGCCCGGAGGTCGCGTGCGGATCGGACTCGAGGATCAAGGCGCCGAGGTTGCGATCACCGTGGCGGACGACGGGCCCGGCATAGCGCCAGAGGACCACAAGAAGGTGTTCGAGCGCTTTGCCCAGGGCGACACCAACAAGCGCATGGTGGGCGGGACTGGTCTCGGGCTCGTCTTGGTGCGCGAGGCCGCGCGGCTGCACGGCGGCGACGTCAGTCTGGTGTCCGAGCTCGGCCAAGGCGCGACGTTCACCATGCGACTACCGCGCAGGCCGGTGGGGACGGCCAGCATCGCCCCGCCCGGCAGCGCGCCGCGTCCGTTGACGTTGCCGCCCCGTGTCTCGACCGAACCACTGCCGGACGTTTCCGCCGACCGTCTCGGCCCCGCCCCGAACGCGCCAATGGCGCTGGTCGTCGAGGACAATGCCGAGCTGCTCCACTTCATGGCGGACGTGCTTTGCGTGCGCTACCGAGTGCGAGCGGCGAGCAACGGCCGAGAAGCACTCGCGCTCGCGTTGCAGCTCAAGCCCGACGTCGTGGTGAGCGACGTCGCCATGAGCGGGATGGACGGCTATGAGCTGTGCCGAGCGTTGCGCGCAGCCGACGAAACGCGGCAGCTCCCGGTGCTGCTCGTCACCGCGCGGACCGATATCGCCAGCGTTTTGATCGGATTCGAGGCGGGCGCGAACGACTACGTGCTCAAGCCGTTCCACGGACGTGAGCTGCTCGCGCGCGTGGACGTTCACGTGCGCGTGCGGCGCATGGTGCAAGAGCTCGCGCTGCAGGAGCGGCACGCGATGCTCGGCGTGCTCGCGGCTTCGGTCGCCCATCAGGTTCGCAATCCATTGACCTCGCTGGTCAGCGGATTGCCGGCGATGCGCAAGCGGGTCGGACCCAAGGTCGATGCGCAGAGTCTCGAGCTGATCGACGTGATGGTGGACTGTGCCGAACGCATCGAACGCCTGACCCAAGACCTCCTCGACCTTTCACGCGTCGATCGCGAGGAAGGCGGCAAGTACCGGCCGTCGGACGGTCTGCAAGCCGCTCTGCGGCTGTTCCGCACCCGCACCAACGACGGCATCACCATCGAGGACGACGTGGAACCCTCGATCGTCGGGGAAGGCCGAGTCGGCGACATCAATCACGTGTTCATGAACCTGCTCGACAACGCGCTGCGCGCGATCGGCTCGCAGGGCAGGATCCGAGTGCTCGGTAGGATGGAGAACGGCTGCTACGTCACGCGCATCGAAGACTCGGGCCCGGGGATCGATGACGAGACCGCACAGCGAATCTTCGAGCCCTTCTTCACGACCCGCGAAGCCGGAGAGGGCACCGGCCTCGGCCTGGCCATCGCGCGCCAGGTCATCCATGCAGCCGGCGGCACGATCGAAGTCAGTCGCTCGTCGCTCGGCGGCGCACTGTTCACGACTCGCATCCCGCTCGAGAGGCGCGTGGCCCCACTCACGGCGCAGCTGTCGAGCTGAGCCTCGCGGCCGCAAGAGCCTTTACCCGGGGCGAGCCGCCCTGCGCCGTTCTCGGCGTTGCGCGAGCGCGTCGATCTCGCCGTAGCGCCTCGCGGCGTAGTGGAAGAAGCGGTGGATCCCCGCGCGCGTAACCGCGTACAGATAGACCGCCGCTTCCTTCCCGAAGCCCCAATGGGCCAGGCGCGCCGGGTCGATGCCCTCGGGTAGATTGAGGAAACGCTCGCCGGTGTCGGTCTGCGCGGG
>DATHEN010001192.1:0-2392 GCA_035318565.1 Polyangiaceae bacterium | reverse complement strand
TGCCGACCCTTCCTGAATTCGAAACCATCGCCGACGACGAGCTCGTCGCGAGCGTGCGCAAGCTGGTCGCACGAACCAATACGGCGCTCGCCGAGCTACTCGCGCATCTGGCCGAGGTGGAGGCTCGCGGAATCCATCGCCAGCGCGCCTGCGCGTCTCTCTACACGTACTGCGTCTACGAGCTGCGCATGAGTGAAGATGAGGCCTGCCGGCGCGCGAAAGCGGCGCGTCTCGTGCGGCAGTATCCCGAGCTGTTCGAGCGCATCGCGACTGGTGAGCTCCACTTGACCGGCCTCTTGCTGCTCGGTTCGCAGCTCGATTGCGAGCGGCGCCGAGAAATCCTCGATTGTGCGCGCTTTCGCAGCAAGCGCGAGCTTCAGGAGCTCGTAAGTGTGGACGCGGGACGAAGCACGTTGCCGCTACGTCGATGACGACGGGCGGCGCTGCTCTGAGACGGCGCGGCTCGAGATCCACCACCGCGTGCCCTACGCGAACGGCGGCTCGCACGAGGCAGAAAATCTCGAGCTTCGCTGTCGTGCGCACAACGATTTGGCGGCGGAGCAAGACTTCGGGCGAGAACACATGGCGAAGATGAGAGGCGAGCCGGCCGGCGAACGAATTGCGCCGCGCTGGCGCGGGCCTTCGCGGGGTTCGGGCCGGATCGAAACGAGCACTACAGAACCGTCGCCGCTCGAGTGAACACAGGCCGCCTGTGCGAACTGACAAGTGACGATCGGCTGTCCGCATTGAGCGCCTCGAACGTACTGCGTTGCCGTGGTGTCGGAAGTTTGCTCGACGCTGCGCTCAACGGCCACGATTCCGGCGGCACCGCCGGTGTCCCCAAGTCGACATTCGCGCCAAAGACTTCGTGCTAGACGCGGGATACACGCAGTCCACGCGTAATGTCCGAAGCTCGACAATCCGATCACTGCCGGGCGTTGAAAAGGTGGAGCGCACATTCAGCCGTGTTTTGCTGGCGCCGTCCGTTGCGCTGTGTGCGAGCATCCCGCGGGAGATGGAGCCATGAGCCTTAGAGCCAGTTTCCCGTTCACAAAGCTTTTGATCGCGATGGCCGCCGCGCTGCTGCTTGCGGCTCAATGCGCCGACGCACGGCTCTCCTTTCAGTCAATAGAGACGGAGATTGGCTACGTGGCGGTGGGATCGACCCACTTTCGCACGCTCACGCTCCAGAACTCGGGCAGAGTGGAAGCGACGCTCACCGGTTTTTCGGTGCGACGTTCGGAGCCAGGAGTGAACCCCTACTCGGTCACGGGCGGCACGTGTTTGACGACTCGGAGAGTGGCCGCCAATGGTGGCACGTGCACGGTCGTAGTCGCGTACACTTCCACGCTGCCGCAGATTACTTCCGCGACGCTGGAGGTCTTGTACAACTGGGCTGACAGCGGCGTGGAGGTCCGAGCAGCGTACTGGCAGGGCTTTTGGGCATCCGCCACGGAGGGGGTGCTGCTGTCGGCTGGGACCGGAAGGTTCATATTCGAAGCCGAGTATTTGTGGCAGGTGGTGGGCACTTCCAGCGCGTTCGTCTTCAGCCTGAACAACTACATGCTGTCGGACGTCATTCTCGGATCTGTCACGACTGAGGGAGTCGGGCTGGCGCCTCCGTTCAGCGTCAGCGGTGGAACGTGCGCGACGGGCACCCGCCTCGCAACCCAGGCGAGCTGCACGATCCAGATCAGCTTTACGCCGAGCGAAGTGCGCCGGTACGAGGCTTCGTTCGCCATCCCGTACACGTCGCAAAATAGTGGTGCTTCCGGCTATAGCCAGCGTATACGCGCCGCGGGATCCGGTGTGCCGCCGCTGGCGATTTCGGACATTCCGACCGCGCCTAGTCCGGGATTCGACTTCGGCGCTCTCTCTATCGGCTCCCGCGTGAAAAAGATTCTCACAGTGGTGAACTGGCAGGGCGAGAGCGTTTCGCTCGGCACCGTCTCTAGCGCGGCGCTCGGTGTGAGCGCGCCGTTCGCGTACGCGGGCGGGAGCTGCGTGAGCGGCGGCGTGCTTACGGGTGGGGGTGGATCGTGCACGCTGGAGGTGGTCTTCACGCCGTCGAGCCTCGCGCCTGTGTCGAACAGGCTGCAGCTCGGATATCGGTCGCTCGCGAGTGGCACCGAGTCTTCAGCGACCGAGCTGCTGACCGCAGCCGGCGCAGTGCGGGATCCGGTGAAGGCGCTTTCCGACGCGTCGCTCTGGTCGACGTGCGCACTGCTCGAGAGCGGCAATCTACGCTGCTGGGGTCGGAACGCTTTTGGGCAGCTCGGTTACGGCAACACCGATGATGTCGGCGACAACGAGTTTCCGGCGGCGCGAGGCAATGTGAACGTGGGCGGGAGAGTCACGCAAGTGGCCACCCACCTTCATACCTGCGCGCTGC
>DATHEN010001191.1:0-5047 GCA_035318565.1 Polyangiaceae bacterium | reverse complement strand
GTTCTGGCATTTTCGACCGCCTCCAGAGACACCGACCGGCTCGGTTTTTGGGTTCCGGATTTCGCCAAATTCCAGAGCGGCGGCTACTCCGGCCTGGTTGGCGTCGGGCTTGGATACGCAGCGTTCGACGATGCAATCAATCTCACCTTGCTCTATGGCTACGTGCCGCGCGCGTTGGCCGGCAAAGACGTGCATGCGCTCTCTGCTGCTTTCAGTGTACGACCATGCGAAATCGACTTGGACGTGCTGCGCATCGTGCCGCTCTACGCCGGCGCGGGCGCGCTCCACACCTGGGGCAGCGGCTACTTCCTCAGGCTGCCCGAGCGCTACGGCTCCGGTTACTACCGGCCCACGGGTTTGCACGCTTCGTTTCATTTGGGCGCCGAGCTCGATTGGTTACCGAGCTCATCGTCGTGGCTCGAACGCCACGGCATCTTCGCGGAGCTGACCGCCCTCGAAATATTCGTCGGTCGCTACCTCCGCAATCGCGATTCGCTGGGTATCCACGAGGTCGTGAGTCTCGCCCTGGGGTACCGTGCTGCATTCTGACTCGTACTTTCGCAGGGGCTGGCTCGGCATGCTGTCGATTGCTCTCGCGCTCGCGTGTGAGGACGGACGAGGTCGGTGTCCAGATGAAAGCCTACGCGAGCTATCGATTCACTTGCCAGCGCCGGGCAGCTCCGCTTTCGCGCCTACCGGACGAGCGTTGCCGGCGACCGATGGCGGGGTGGACAGCTCTGTGCCGCGCTGACGCGAACGCGCAACGGGGAGGGGGGCCTTGGAGCGACGTAGGCCGAGCAGGTAGACTGGTCCCAGAGGACGAGGCTCATCGCGAAAAGACCGACAATCGAGCAACCGCAGCTCTTCGACTCACCGCCCGAGCCGCTCCTGCCCGCCGCAGTGAAGGTGGAGCATCGGCAGCTCGCGGCCGCCTTGCCGAGCAGCATCCGTCTGGGAACGATGTCGTGGTCGTACGCGGGTTGGCGTGGCCTCGTGTATGCGCCGGAGACGAACGTCAAACGCCTGGCTCAAGACGGCCTTGCGGCCTATGCCGCGCATCCGTTGCTGAGAGCCGTGGAGATTGACCGGAGTTACTACGAGCCGCTTCCAGTGGAGGCTTTCCAGGGCCAGGCGGCGCAGACTCCCGACGATTTTCGTTTCCTCGTGAAAGCGCACCAGGAATGCACGATTCGGCGATTTCCCGTGCACGCCCGCTACGGAAATCGGCGCGGCGAGCCCAACGGGCGCTACCTCGACTCGTCCTATGCGGCAGACGCGGTCATCGGCCCGACTGCCGAGGGGCTTGGAGCAAAGCTCGGAGCAATTTTGTTTCAATTTCCACCTCATGAGCCGGGCTCACCGGAGGCATTCGCAGGCGAGCTCGCGGCATTTCTCGAAGCGCTTCCCCGAAACGTCAGCTATGCCGTCGAGGTCCGAAACCCGGAGCTCGTCACGCCCGCGTACGCACGAGCACTGACCGCCGGAGACGCGCTGCATTGTCATAACGTGTGGGGCGATATGCCGTCCGTCTTGCGCCAGGCGAAGGTCCTGCCGCCGCTCACGCGCCGCCTTCTCGTCGTACGCTGGCTGATGCGGCGCGGTGAGCAGTACGAGCAAGCCGGAGCGCGCTTTCAGCCGTTCGACCGAGTGCTCGACGAGGATCCCGCGAATCGCGAGTCGGTCGCGACACTCGTCTCCAAAGCCGCCGCACACGACGTCCCCTCGCTCGTCCTCGTCGACAACAAGGCCGAGGGCTGCGCGCCCGAGAGCATCGTACGACTCGCTCGCGCCATCACTCGAACGGCGTAAGCACCGCCTGCAGGAGCGCTCAGCGCATCCAGACCACGAGCAAGGACAGCAGGCGCGGTCGCCAGGCCAGCGTGAGGGCGACGAGCAGGGCCGACCCAGTCAGCGTCATCACGTACACCAGCGCGGCCATGGATGGGTGATCGGCCCATGAGCAGAGCACGAGCGAAGCAGCGAGCGAGAGCACGCCGAGCACGCGCAACGTTACAGCGCCGCGCGCGGCGAGCGTCTGCGCGCCACGCACCTGAGCCCAGTGCGGCTTCATGGCGACTGCAAGCCAGCCCATGCCAGCACTGCTGCAGAGAGCCGCTGCGCTGAGCAGCAACGCTTCAGCCATGAGCGGCCTCCGCCGCAGGCGGCGCCGACGTGGGGGCCTCGTCTGCCGGCAGCGCGCTCATCCCACTGGCTTCGCGGCGACGCAAGCGCCCGGCTGCAAAGGCTGCGATGCCGCCAGTGACGAGCAATGCCAGATCGAAGCCCGCAACCGGCCAGTATCCGAGCGGGATCGTGCGACCGAGGTGATCTCCAGTCGTGATCCAGTTGAGTAGCACCGCCGAGGGCGCAAGCAGCATGACCGCGTAACAGTGCTCACGCCACGCGGGAGCGATGCGCGCCCGCAAGACGGGCGAGCTGCGCCAGGCTGCATGCACGAACGCCAGAAGCCACGCGCCCCAGAACACGCGCTCTTCCCAAGCGCCGCGCTCCGCCAGCGCCTCCGGAAAAGCACGATTGGCGACGAGCAGGCAGAGCGTCGCGAGCAGCGTGCCCGTGACCGTGGTGATGGCGAGCGCATCCACCCAGCGCGCGCCGGAGATGCGCTGCGCGGCGTGGCGCTGCTTGCGCTTGCCGACGAAGAACACGAGGCCCGTGGCGATGCAAACGCAGCCGGAGAGACCGCCCAAAACGTACAGCCAGCGCAAGAGCCAATGCTCGAAGTGCTGCAGATGCAAGCCGGTCAAAAACTCGGTGATGCTCGCAGCCGTGGCCGGCGCCGGCTCTTCGTGGATGACGCGTCCCGTGGGACCTTCGAAGTGGACTGCTTGTCCCACCAACGTGACGCGATCACTGCCCGCGCGGTAGATGCTGACGTGGCTGTTTTCGTCCCCCACGTGATTGACGAACAAAAAGCCGACATCGCCCGGCATGCCGCGCGCGGCCCAGCGCCGCTTGGCCTCCGTGACCATCGCGTCCACGGATGCCAGGCGCGCCTTCTTGCCAGCAGGCTCGAACGCCAGGCTCTTGGCGTTCGCTGCCGCCTGCTCGTGCTTCTGCGCCAAGGGTTCGAACACCGTCTCCGAGACCGGGAAGTAGATCCCAGCGAAGATGATCAGACCCGTCAGGGCGAACATGAAGTGGAACGGCAGCGCCACCACGCCCGTCAAGTTGTGTAAATCGAGCACACTGCGCTGGCTGTTCTTCTGTGGCCGGAAGGTGAAGAACTCTTTGAACAGCTTGCGGTGCATGACCACGCCGCTCACCAGCGCCGCGAGCATGACCAGGGCCGCCACCCCGACGATCCAGATCCCCAGACTCAGCCAGTCCAGGTGCAGGCTGTAGTGCATGGGGTAGAAGAAGTCGCTGCCGATGTTCAAGCGATCGTGCGGTAGCAGCGCGCTGCTGCGGGGGTCGATCGTGACGTGACCGTGCACGTGATCGTCCGGGTCGTTCGGATTGTTCCTCACCGCAAACTCGGCGAAGAGCGAGAGCACCGGGTCGCGGTGCGTCGTGTAGGCGCTCCAGTTCTTGAGCGGCAACGTGGCTTCGAGCTGTCCGCCCACGCGCTCGCGCGCCGCCTCGAGCTCCTCTTCCTCCGGCTGGATGCGCTCGAAGATCGGCGCCAGCACGGCGTCGAAGGACGGCATCTTCTGAGGCTCGAAGCGTGTTTCCGGGACGGCCCAGCGGTCGATCTCGCGATCGAAAACCGAGAGCGAGCCGAAGAAGAACACGACCATCAGCACGAACCCGAGCACGAGCCCGAACCAGGTGTGCAGCCAGGTCATGGACAGGCGAAACGACTTGAACATGGCGACCTCAGACGAAGAAACGCGACACGGCCCAGCCGCTCCCGATCATCAGCGCTCCGCCTCCGCACAACACCACCCACACTCGCACCAAGCTCGGCGCGGCGATCGCCCAGCAGAAGCCGCTCAGCAGCACCAGGAACACCAGCAGGTAGGCGAGGCTCTGCGCTTCCCCATAGGGCAGCCCCAGCGCGACGGCCGAGGCGACCGTGAGAGTGATGAAACCCCAGGCAAAGACGTAGCTGCCAAGGATGCCGGCGACCACGCGCGAGGCGACGTGAGCGCGGCTTGGTTTCGAGAGCGGTGTCATGCAGTGCGTTGCGAAACGGCGTCGTGGCTGACGCCAAAGACGCGATTGACTCGCACTTTCGTTTGCACGGACGCCCAGTGGCGTCAATGCTTCTCGCGCTCGTTCGGCAGCGTGCCTCAGCCCGGATCTTCACCAATCAATGGGAAGCGGTTGCACGCTCAGCCCACCGCCAGTCGGTGAGACGGCACTCTTCGATGTCGGCAAGGAGCCGTACGGCAGCAAAGGTAGGTTCACGAGCGAGCGGAGTGCCGGTGAGCGGTGCAGTTTGTAGACGCCGCCCGGCAGAGTCGCTTGCATGGGTGCAGTCAGGTTGCAGCCCACTGGAGGCGTGCCGATCGCCGCGGAGCATTCCGCACTCGCCGCATGAATCGAAATACGCACCACGACGCGGTGCCCGGGCTCGATCGACCAAACTGTCGGCCACAACGGAACGTCCAGCTGAGTCGCTGCGTTCGGTGTGAGGGGCTGTTCCTCGTTCAGCGCCAGGTATGGCCGGATTGGCAGACCGTTGGCGTCCGCCCATGACTTTGCCGGATCCTTCTTGCGTAGCGAACCGAGAATGCTGCCGTGGCTGATGCGTGCGGTCGTTCCGAGCGGAGCGCGGTCGAGGACTTCCACGAGCAACTGCAGATTCGTGTTGGACGATTCGACCTCGAGCCGCGCGGCGAGCGGCCCGGCGAGCATCGCGCCGCTGGCAAACGCCTCTCTCACGAACTCCAGCGATCCGCTGGCGGTCTCGCGTGGCACCCACGTCAATTGATCCTGGCCCGCGTTGACGGCAGCGGATCGCGAAAGCGATCCACCATCTGTCAGGAAGAACGGGGTGTACGTCTCGACCATGGAATAGGAACGCGCGTTCACCTTGCGCGGGAGTGATCGGGGCGTCCACGGGGCGGCCGGCAGCAGCGTT
>DATHEN010001190.1:0-6160 GCA_035318565.1 Polyangiaceae bacterium | reverse complement strand
CGGAAAGACGCGCGTTTGGCGGCGCTGTGGGTCGGTCACGCGACCGTACTGGTGCAGCTGGACGACAAGTTCATCCTGACGGACCCGGTCTTCACCAGCAGCGTGGGGCAAGTTTCGAAACGCTTCGTCGAGCCGGGCATCGACGTCGCGGATCTGCCTCGCATCGCTGCGGCGCTCGTCTCGCATCTGCACTTCGACCACCTCTCGCTGGGTACGCTCGACCTGCTCGAGGACAAGCTCGAGCGCATCTACTTGCCGGAAGGGGGTGTGGTTTACGTCCCGAGCTCACGCACTCCGACCATCGAGCTACCGAGCTGGCAGAGCCACGAGCTGAATGGGCTCAGGGTGACTGCCGTACCGGTGCAGCACAACGGCTGGCGCTACGCTGGGGACCGATCCTGGATGACCCGCAGCTACACGGGCTACGTGGTGGAGTATCGCGGGCTCGTCGTCTACTTCGGTGGAGACACGGCTTACACGCCGGCGTTCCGTGAAACGGCGCGCCGCTTTCCTCGCATCGATCTGGCGATTTTGCCGATCGCGCCGCTGCATCCGCGCGCATTCATGTGCCACAATCACATCGATCCCAAGGCAGCGCTGGACGCGTTCCGAGACCTCGGCGCACGCGCGATGCTGGCCGTGCACTTCGACACCTTCATGAACTCGCTCGACGAATTCGGCGAGGCGCCGCGTGTGTTGCGCGAACTCCTGCCAGCCTATGAGCTCGATGAAACGCGCGTAGCCGTGCTGCGTCATGGCGAGCAGCGCGTCTTCGTGCCGCGCAGACGTTGAACTTCGGTGTTTGTGCGAGGAGCGAGCGCCCTGGCGCCGCTTGCCCGCGCTGCGCCGGTTTTCTTCCCAGCTCGAGTCGTTGGCTCGCAGGTCGCGGCGATCGCGCTCATCGCGCAGAACCGCGCGCATGCGGGCCATCTCCGCTGCTCTAGCTTCCTCGTCCACGCCGGGGGGCGGGGGGCGCCGCGTAGAGCGGGTGAGCGAGCTGCGCAACCGCGGCACATCGCTTGCACCATGCCGGCCGTTCTACATGGCGTCCCAGAAAAACAGCCGCGCACTCACGGTGTGTCGCTTCGCCGGGGCGAGGCGTTTTGCCGCGGTGGCGTCGATTGTCACAAGGTGACCTCGCTGCAGATGCGCGCGCGACGCAATCGTCGTCCACGCAGAACGACACGCCGGAGCGGGTGAGCGACATCGTCCCGACGAGCCCAGCACGCCGGCAAAGGCTGTTGGAACAGCCAGGGACGGTCACTCACATCGTACAATTCTACGAACACGACGAGTTTCTCGCGGCCACCGTGGCTCACTACATCGGGTCCGGGTTTCTCGCCGGCGAGGTCGTCGTGGTGATCGCGACAGAAGCCCATCGCGAACGGTTTCGGCGTGCCCTGCAGAGCTCGGTCTTCGATGTGGATCGGGCTTGCGAATCGGGCCAGCTGATACTGCTCGATGCCGCCGAAACGCTCGCCTCCTTCATGGTCGACGACAGGCCCAACTGGGACCTCTTCCTGGCGAACGTCGGCGCGGTCATCGAGCGAGCCTCGAAACAGAGCCATGGCCAGCGCTTCGTTCGAGCCTACGGCGGGATGGTGGATGTGCTCTGGAAGCAGGACAAGCGCGCGGCTGCGCTCGAGCTGGAGGAGATGTGGAACCAGCTCGCGCAGGTCCACTCGTTCGGCCGGCTCTGCGGGTATGCCATGAACAGCTTCTCGACGCAGGAACACGCCGCGGAGTTCGAGCGCATTCATCTCGACCACAGCCAAGTGTTGCCCTCGGAGGAGTACTCGGCGCTCGGAACGGACGAGGAACGCTCGCGGCGTATCATGCTGCTCGAGCAGCACGCCACGGCGCTCGAAAACGAGATCCGGCGCCGCAAGGCTCTGGAAAATGCCTTGCGCGACGCGCTGGGCTCGGCAAAGCAAAGCCAGGAAGAGCTGTGCGAATACGTCGAGAAGCTCGCCGAGCAGAACCGTATCAACTCCAATCTGGCGCGCATTGCTTCTGCCCTGAGCTCGGAGCTCGAACTGGAGGTGCTGATTCAGCGGCTCACGGACGAGGCAACGGCGATCTGCAGGGCTCAGTTCGGAGCTTTCTTCTACAACGTCGTGAACGACAAGGGCGAAAGCTACACGCTCTACGCGTTGTCCGGCGCGCACCGGGAAGCATTCTCCAAGTTCCCGATGCCGCGCAACACCGGCATCTTCGAGCCCACGTTCAGCGGTCGCTGTGTGGTGCGCTTGGATGACGTCACGCAAGATCCCCGTTACGGCAAGAGCGCGCCCTACCATGGAATGCCACAGGGTCATTTGCCTGTCCGGAGCTATCTGGCCGTGCCGGTGAAATCTCGCTCGGGCGAGGTGCTCGGTGGCCTATTTTTCGGCCACGCCGAGCTCGGCGTCTTCAGTGAGGCGGATGAACGGCTGCAGGTCGCCGTCGCCGCTCAAGCGGGAATCGCCATCGACAATGCCAAGTTCTTGCGCGCAGCCGTGCGCGCCGAGGAACAGGCGCAGCGCGAGCGTGAAAAGCTCGAAGCCATCGCCTGTGAGCTCGAGAACGCGAACCGCACGAAGGACGAATTTCTCGCGACCGTGTCGCACGAGCTCCGAACACCTTTGAACGCCATTCTGGGTTGGGTGCGCATGCTGCGCTGCGGCAGCTTGCCAGCCGAAAAGCACGAACGCGCGCTGGAGATCATCGAGCGCAACGCGAACTCGCAGACGCGGCTGATCGAGGATCTGCTGGACGTCAGTCGCATCGTCTCCGGCAAACTGCGCCTGGACGTGCAGACCGTCGATCTCGAGATGGTCGTCGAAAACGCGGTGGAGGCCGTGAGACCGGCAGCGACGGCCAGGAACGTCAGCCTGCTACAGACGATCGATCCGAACGCCGGTCCGATCCTCGCCGATCCGGGACGGCTGCAGCAAGTGGTGTGGAATCTGCTCACGAACGCCGTCAAGTTCACGCCTCGCGGAGGCAGGATCGTGCTCGCAGTCAGAAAGCGCGATTCGTTCGTCGATATCGGCGTTTCCGACAACGGCCAGGGCATCGAACCCGAATTTCTAACCAAGATCTTCGAGCGCTTTCGCCAGGCGGATGCCACCACCACACGTAAGTACGGTGGGCTGGGCCTGGGTCTTTCCATCGTCAGACATCTGGTCGAGCTTCACGGGGGAACGGTCCACGTCGAGAGTGAAGGCGAGGGCAAAGGCGCGGCGTTCACGGTTTGCCTGCCGATATCGCCGCTGCGAAGCACGTCTCTCGAGAGGCCTCCGGCGCTGCGCTTCGGCGCGCCGCAAACCAGCCTGCGAGGTCTGCAGGATCTCGAAGGACTTCGCGTGCTCGTGGTCGACGACGAACCCGACGCGCGCGACGTGCTTTCAGAGATGCTCGGCACGTGCAAGGCGAAGGTCGTCACGGCGAGCTCGGCCGCCGAGGCGTTGCGCTTGCTCCAGGAGATGCGACCGGACATAGTGGTTTCGGACATCGGCATGCCGGGCGAGGACGGGTACGCGCTCATTCAGAAGCTGCGCTCTCTGCCGGAGAGCGCCGGTGGTCGAACGCCGGCCGTGGCGCTGACGGCTTACGCGCGCTTCGAGGATCGCACCAAAGCGCTGATTGCGGGCTTCAATATGCACGTTCCGAAGCCCGTGGAGCTGGGTGAGTTGACGGCCGTGCTGTCGAGCCTGACCCGGATGTTCTCGGCTCGGCAGAGCTGACGCTCGGCTGTTGCCCCGGCGCGCCGAGCTCGGGTGTGGGTGCGCTGTCCACATGGGCGCCGCAAGTGGGTGCTCGAAAACTCGCGAGCGCACACTGAAAACTAGCAGTGGACGGCCGTTTGGGGTGCCGTGCGAATCCCTCATTGCGTCATCGATTCACGTCTTTATCAGGGAGAAACAACGGCGGTTTTCGCGGGCATACGCGAGGCCGATGCTCTGCCGATCGCCGTAAAAAAAGTGCGCGGCGGCGCTGCCGCCTTGCGCGAGGAGCTCACGTTCCTGCGCGCGTGCCAGGGGCCGGGCGTGGTGCCGGCGCTCGACGTCGTCGACAGCGACGAAGGGCCCGTACTCCTGCTGCGGCGCTTCGGTGATCAGAACCTCAAACAAGCATTGCGGAGCGGGCCCGTGTCCGTGCGGCGTGCGCTGCGCATCGCGCTTCAGCTGGCGGAAGCGCTGAGCACGATTCATCAGCGTCGCATCGTGCACCGCGACATAAAGCCCGAAAACATCCTGCACGACTCCACGAGTGACGAGGTCGTAATCGCCGACTTCGGCATCGCCGCTCGCTTGCCCGTCGGACAGCGCTCGCTGCGCGTGTGCGACCTGGTGGGCACACCGAGCTACGTGTCACCCGAGCAGACCGGGCGCATGCGCGACGGCTGCGACTTTCGCTCGGATCTCTACTCGCTCGGCGCCGCTCTTTACGAGCTCGTCACCGGTCGGCCGCCGTTCGCGGGGCACGACGTGCTCGAGCTGATCTCGTGCCATCTGAGCAGGCTGCCCGAGCCGCCGGAGCGCCACGTTCCTGAGCTTCCGGCGGTATTGAGCGGCGTCATCTCGAAGCTCCTCGCTAAATTGCCGGCCGATCGTTATCAATCGGCGCGCGGTTTGGCGGCGGACCTGAAGCGCTGCTGCGACACGCTGCGCGCAGACGGCAGCATTCCGGATTTCAGCCTCGGCCGTTCGGATCTGGTACGCCCGCATGCACCGGACCGGGTGTTCGGGCGGCAAGCGGAGAGCGATGCGCTCCGCTCCGCTCTGGACGGCGCGGCCGGCGGCAACCCCGGCCTGGTTCTGATCTCCGGCCGGGAAGGCTCAGGGCGGCGCGAGCTCGTTCGCGATTTGCTGCGTAGCAATCCGAAAGTTCGCGGGACGCACGCGGCGTGCATGGCTGACGCAGCAGGCCCGCTCCCCGCGTTGAGCGAAGCGCTGTCAGCGCTCGCGAGCAAGCTGCTCCTGCTCGAAGAGGCGCAGCTCGCCGCGCTGCGCCGTACGCTGCTCGAGAGTGTCGGCTCCGTGGGACAGGCACTGGTGAGCATTGCGCCGGTGCTCTCCGACATCCTCGGCCCGCAGCCCGAGCTCCCGGAGGTCGGTACTGCGGAGGCACGCTCGCGGCTGCGCTACGTATTTCGACGCTTCATCAGCGGTCTGGCCGAACACCAGGTCGTCGTGCTCGCGCTGCACGATTTCGAGCGAGCAGACGCGGCAAGCGTGGGCGTGCTCGAGACGCTGCTCGACTCGAGCGCGCGCGTACTCGTGATTCTGACGGCGGCCGAGCCCGCGGCTTTTGGAAAGCTCGCGCAGCGCACCGCTGCGAAAAGCCTGGAGCTTTCCGGTCTGAATGCCGCGGCCGTAGCGAACTGGGTCGGCGCTGCTCTCGACTGCGATGCCGCCAGGGCGGCCGAGCTCGGCGCCGTTCTTCACGAGAAATCGGCAGGACACCCCGCGCTCGTCGCCAGCTTGCTCGAGCATTGGGTCGAGACGGGCGTGATCGAACGGCGGGAAGGCGCCGCCACCTGGTCGATCGAACGCGTGCGTGCAGCGCAAACTCCGCCGAGCCTGGCGGCGCTGGTTTCGCAACGCGTCGCGGAGCTGTCAGAGGCGGCGCGCGTGGTGCTCGCCGCGCTCGGCCAGTGCGCGCATGCCTGCGATGCGACGCTGCTCCGCGCAATGACCGAGCTCGAGCCCGAAGCGTTGGCGAACGTACTGAGCTCCCTCGAACGCGAAGGCTTCGTCGTGAGCTCGAGCGAGGGTGTCTCGGTAGCTCACACGGCGATAGCCCACGCCGCGCGGGCGAATGTGGCGCTCGACCAGCAAAAGCGGATGATGGCGCGGCTGGCGAGCCACTGGATTTCCGTGACGAAGGACGCCGGGCTCAAGAACCACGCGCTGCGCATTGCTCGAGCGCTCCAGCGCGGCCAACCGGCGCTGGCCGGCGCTGCGCGAGTGCATGCCGCTGAAGCGTACGCGCTGGCAGGCGCAGAAGCCACGGCCGGCATGGCCTACGACGTGGCCGCTGCATTTTTCGAGCTGGGCTCCGAGCTACTCGGCCCGAACGGATTCAAGACCGAGCGTGAGCTCGCCTTCCGCTCGACGGTCGGACTCGCCCGTTCGCTGATGATGCTCGGACAGAACGAGCGCGCGGAGAACGT
>DATHEN010001189.1:0-2343 GCA_035318565.1 Polyangiaceae bacterium | reverse complement strand
CAGGGAAGCACGCCGTATCCGCCGATGGGCCAGCCTCCCTCTACCGGCGGCACGGTAATCACGGCGTAGTGGTTGTAGTCCACACCCACTACGCCGCACGGGTCACATTCGTCGGGCGCGCACTGTCTGCGTATCGCGGCGCGCTGTTCCGTGCGCACCGCGATCTCCGGCACGCGGATCGGAGCTGCGACTTCGCTCGTTGTCCGCGCGATACCTTCGAAAACGAGAGGACCTGCCGTTTGTGGGCGCTCTGACGAAGTGCCAATCTCGAATCGAAAGCTGAGCTCCACGTTTTCCGGGAGAAGCGCAGCCGGCACCCACGCTACTTGCCCGGGGCTGTGGGGCGATCGAGCCCAAGCGGGCCACCGCTGGAATGTGCCCACGAGCTCCACTCCGTTGGAACGAACCGTTGCCGTTAGTGGTTCCTGGGGCAGCGGCGTGCTCGAAACCGTGACGAGGATGGCGCCGTTGCGGGGGATCGATTCTGCTTCGAGTCGGGCGAACTCGAGTGCTGGAAGGGGTTTCGGCGGCCGCGAGCAAGCCTGCGCACGCGCCGTTGACCAAAACAGGATACAGGCGATCACCCCACACAAAAGCCTAGCCATGCGCAAACTCGTAAGCACATGGCGTGCCTGCGCTCGACGGGCCGCGACAAGCAGGCTTTGGCGCAAAAGCCCGGCTTCTTCGGCCCAGCGGTGCCACCCGAGTCCGCGCTCCGCGACACACCGATCAGGGCGCGGCGCTACTCGTCTCCGCGCATGCCTTTCAACATGTCTTCATCCCGCTCGGCTGCGATCTTCAAAACGGCGAGGAGCGCGTTTTGCGCGTTCACTAGGCGCTCGAAGGCCTCGAATTGGGGCTTGCCGAAAGCGTGCTCGTCATGAGGAGCCATGGGCAAATCGCGGCAGGCGGCCATGCGGGACGCAGCGCGTTCGACTTGCTCTGCGAGGGCGCGATACGTCTCCGCGAGCGACTGGTACGCTTCATCTTCGGTCTTGGCCGGGGCTCCGCCTTTCACAATCATGCTGCGGTGCAGCTCCAGCGTTTCCGCCAGGGCAGCGAAGACGGGCGCAATCTTGGCCGGTAGCGTGGCGTGCTGAGCGAGCCCTTGGCCGCACGTCTCGGGACCGGCGACGACGACCAGGGAGGCCAGCTCCAGTATCTTCTCCCAGCCTTCGCTGGTGCGCTTGCGCATATCTGCGTGCTGAGCTGGAAACTGGTGCGTGAGGGTGACTTCACAGCCCTGCGCAAGCGGCGCGATGTCGATCGTGACCCGGCTCGAGTCTTTGGAATACTTTTCGACGCTGAGGGAGAAAACAATGCGCCGCGGGCGATCGAGCTCGAGGTAGGTGCCGGTGTGCGCGACGTCTTCGCCGTCACGCCGGTCGACGATGGTGAAACCTCCTCCGATGCGAGCGTCGATTTCGCAGCGCACAGTGTGCCCCTGCGCGGTGGCGAAGAGGAACTTCGAGGCTTTTTCCGGATCGAGCCAGGCGTCATAGACGCGCTCGGCGGAAGCCGAAAATCGATGCTGGACGCTAACGCTGACAGTGTCTCGCTCGTTCATCGTCTGCCCTTTCTGGCTCTTGCGTGAGCGCGGTCTTCCTCTTGGAGCAGGTCATCCAAGGTCTGCAAGCGGCGCGCCCAAAGCGCCCGCTGCGCGTCGATCCACGCTGCCGCGTGGTCCAATGGTTTGGGATCGATGGAGAGCACGTGCTCTCGCCCTCGGACCCGCCGCTGCACGAGCTTGGCTCGCTCGAGCACGCGGATGTGCTTGGACACGGAGTTCAGCGAGATCGAAAACGGCTGGGCGAGATCCGTCACGCGCGCTTGCCCGCGTGAGAGGCGCTCGAGAATCGCTCTGCGTGTTGGATCGGCCAGAGCGAGCAGGACGGCATCCAGACCCGCTGCGGGCGCAGGCGCGCTACGTGACATCATTCACCCAATAGGGTTAATATCATCGTCGCGATTGTCAAGGCAACGGACCTGGCGCACGCGCAGGCGCCGGCCGTCCCGCGAAATTTGCGCCTAGCCGAGACCGCTCAGGGCTACGTCCGCTTCCAACAAGCGGGCGGTCACCTGCGCGTACAAACCGCGTTTGATGGCGCCCACGGTCGCGGACGTCTTGCCGGACAGAGCAGCGGCGCGCGCCACGGCCTGCTGAAGCACCTGGGCCTCGCTGCATGCCTCGGAAACGATACCGCTCGCGACCGCATCGCTCGCGCCATAGCGGCGACCCGTGGTGCACGCTTCATGTGCGACTTGCGGCTGGAGCCGCGCTTGAATCAGCGCAGACATACCCGGGGTGAACGGAATATTGATATCCACTTCCGGCAAGCAAAA
>DATHEN010001188.1:0-2706 GCA_035318565.1 Polyangiaceae bacterium | reverse complement strand
ACGCAAAAACGCTTTCCAAGAACATCCACGCCGGGCAGGGACGGGTGCGCCGAATGTGCCGCAATTTCCCTGGCCGCACCGCTGAATAGAACGAGGCCAGGCAGACTACAATCGGCTCGCGTGAAGTATTCCGCCGCCATCACGCCAAGCTGCGCGCCAGGCGAAAAAAGCTTGCAACACCGAGCAGAATCGCCTCCTCTCTGGCCCCATGAAGTTCCGGCTTGGTGTGGGCGCGGGCCGGCTCATGAGGGGCGTTTTTGCCATGTCGTTCGTCAGCTCGGCGGCGCACGCTCAAGACGATCCTGCGCCCGGGCTCATGAAGCAAGACGCAGCCACGACGGGCAATACGCAGCTCGCGAACGAGACGTACGCGGCCGCCCAGCGTGATGCCGAGGACGCGAAGGACACGCTGGAGGCCAAAATCGCCGCAGGCGGCCTGGCCGCAACGGGCAACTCGCGCTCGCTGGCAGCGACGGCGTCGGGGGACTTTCGCATCCGCCGTGCCGCCAATCAATTCAGCGCAGCAGCGGCCGTCAACTACGCGCGGGCCGCTGCCGACCGCGATTCGTCGGTGGAGACGACCGTCCAGAACGAGCAGGGAAGGGTCCGCTACGATCGCTTTTTGACAGATCGTTTGGCGCTGTTCCTCGCGCTCTCCGCCAGGCACGATCGCTTTCAGGGTCTGGACTTGCGCCTGAACCTCGATCCGGGCGTCGCGTACTACGTGATCGACGAAAAGGCTCATCAGCTCTGGGGTGAGCTCGGTTACGATCTGCAGTACGACGTCCGCAACGATGACGCGCTCGCGGTAGCCGCAGCCGCGGGCGATCCGCAGGAAGAAACGGAGACGCGCCACAGCGCCCGCGCCTTCGTCGGTTACGACAACAAGCTCAACGAGGCCGTCACCTTCAAGACCGGGCTCGAATACCTGCAGGGCCTAGACTCCACCGAGAACTGGCGCTTGAACTGGGATGCTGCGCTCACCTCGCAGATAGCGGGCAATTTTTCGCTGTCGACGACCTTCAGCCTCAAGTACGACCACAACCCGCTCCCCGAAGTGGAAACGCTCGACACGGTGACGGCGATCAGCCTCGTGTATCAGCTACTGTAGATTACGGCACTTCCACTACTTCGAACACGCGCCGCACGATGTCCTCGGCCGTGACTTCTTCTGCTTCTGCTTCGTACGACAGAACGATGCGATGACGCAGCACGTCCGGACCGATGGCCTTGACGTCTTCCGGCGTGACGTAGCCGCGGTGGCGTAGAAACGCATGGGCTCGGGCGGCCAGGTTCAGCGCGATGCTGGCGCGCGGGCTGGCGCCGTACTCGATGAGCGGCGCCAGATCCTTCATGCCCTTTTTCTGGGGCTCGCGCGTCGCGAAGACCACGTCCACGATGTAATTTTTGACCCGCTCGTCGACGTACACGTCCCGCACGACTTTGCGCGCATCGAGTAACTGCGCGGGCGTCGCGCGCGGCTGCGCGACGGCGGGCACGACGCCCGTCATGCGATCCATGACCGCGCGCTCTTCTTCTCGCGTTGGGTAGCCTACCTTGATCATGAGCATGAAGCGATCGACCTGGGCTTCTGGCAGCGGATACGTTCCCTCTTGCTCGATCGGGTTTTGGGTCGCCATCACCACGAAAGGGTCGGGCAGCGGATAGCTCTTGTCGCCGATCGTGACCTGATGCTCTTGCATGGCTTCGAGCAACGCGCTCTGCACCTTGGCGGGCGCGCGGTTGATCTCGTCGGCCAAGACCAGGTTCGCGAAGATGGGGCCGAGCTTGGACGTGAACTCGCCGTTCCTCTGGTTGTAGATGACGGTGCCGACGAGGTCGGCGGGGAGTAAGTCCGGCGTGAACTGGATGCGTGAAAACTTCGCGTGTATGGCGTCGCAGACGGTGCGCACGGTGAGCGTTTTGGCGAGCCCCGGTACGCCTTCGATCAAGACGTGTCCCCCGGCCAGGAGCCCCACCAGGATGCGCTCGATCATGTAGCTCTGGCCGACGATGACTTTGCCGATTTCGGCGCTCAAGTCGTCGATGAACGCGCTCTCCTTGGCTACGAGTTCGTTCAGCGCGCGCACATCCTGCATCCCAGAGCTCCTTTTCCGAATCGCGTTGGCAAAGCCGTATAGCGCGACCTCGAGCGGGGTCGCCAGGGGCTAGCAGCACCCCGGCTCAAAACCGCTCAGCATCGATTTTGTTCCCGCTACTCGGCGAAAGCGCCGTTCAAGACGAGCTCCCCCAAGCCATCGACCACGGCCAGCAGCGCCAGCACGGCGAACATGCACACGATTCCGAGCAGGAAACCCGCGATCGAGCGGCGGGCTTTGGTGAAGTGCACGGGGATGCAGAGCGGACCGAATACGACGATCGCGCACCAGAAGCTCGCGTCGTTCCAGGTGCGCGCCAGCTGCTCGGCTGGCAGGCGTTTTTGGTCGCTGTGCACGACCCACCACGGCAAAAATATCCCCAGCGCCAGCTGCAAAGTATAGGTGAGAACGGTCAACGGCGCGTCACGGAGTCTGCACGGTCTTCACGAACTCCGAAAAGGCGCTCTCTTCTCCGCCCTGAGGTCCGCCGGTGCGCCGGTACAACGCAGCTCTGCCGTTGCGCACCTCGCACACGACGGCTTCCGAGTAGGTTTTCAGCGGCCCCTCGTAGTTCTGGCCATTCACGGCGGCCTTGCCGAGCTCGCGC